>JAHDSS010000594.1 GCA_018432565.1 Kiritimatiellia bacterium | reverse complement strand
TCCCCTGCCCGTTTTCGCCTACTCCGCCGAGACCGCTGTCACCCGCGCCCTCTCGCCCTACCGCACCACGGAATCGGTGGCGGTCCAAGACGGACGGCTGGTGGCGGCCGTCAGCAGCCTGTCGGGCATTCCGGGCAACATCTGGGGAGCGACGGTGCTGACCAACGGCGCCTGGGACTGGGCGCTGCTGCCCACCAACGAATACGCCATCTCCAACAATGCCGTCGTCATCACGCCCGCCGTCACGAATCTCCTGCGGGTGTATTCCATCGGCAAGCCCCCGATCTGATTCCGGCTCCGCGGCCGGTCAGGGCAGCGGCATTCCAACGGTGACATCCCGGACCCGGTAGAAGCGCAGACGGTTGGTCGGCAGCGGCAGGGTCCATTCCAGCAGCCCGTCCGCTCCCTGTTTTTCCTCCACGTTCTGCCAGTCCACCGCCGTGGGGTGGGTCAGCGCATCGGCCTGTTCCAGCCGGTAGGTCCGGTTCAGGGAGCCGTCCGGAATCGCCGCGCGCAACAGGCCGCCGGTGGCGGAAACGGCCGCCAGACCGGGTTCGGTCCACGCGCGGACGGCCACGCCGTCGAGACCTACGTTGCCCGTGATTTTCTCCGCATAGATCCAGCGGAGGTGCCTCGCCTCCAGCGAAGGAAAATGGCTGGTCCATGCGGCATCGGCCGGCGGATTCGTCCAGGTGTGCAGCGTGTTCCAGTCGCTTCCGTCGGCCGACTGCTCCACGCGGAACACGGCGCCGGAAAGCACGGTATAGCCGCGGATCCAGTAGGCGACGGAGGCCGGCGGGCCGTCGAAATGCACGGAGATGGTATCCCCGGAGTCGTCGAATTTGGCGGCGCCGCCGTCCACCCCGTCGAGCCCGTGACCGTCCGGGCCGGCGTAGTCCGGGCCCAGGCCGGAAAAGGTCCATCCGTCGGGAGCCGTGGTGAACCCCCAGGGCCCCGAGTGAAAGACAGGCAAGGCGGCCTGGCCCATCGCCAGCCGGGCCATCAGCAGCCCTGCCAGCACCCCCGGCCCGAATGTCCCGCAGTGGCACATGGCCGCCTTTCTCCTTCGTTCTCTCCCCCGCGCTTCCAAACCGCCTAGGCTCGCTCCGTCCCCGCCAGCGGCGTCAGCAGCGATTCCTGGTACAGGCGCTGAACCATATCCACGTCCAGCGCGTGCCCGGATTTGTAGGAAATGATCTCGCCGACAAACAATCCTTCGTCAATCAGCGCGATGGCGGCCAGCAGATCCAGCGTGGCGCGGTGCCAGACCGCCTCCAGCGACTTGCCTTCGTGGCGCAGCCGCGCCTGGTTCCAGTAGCGGAACCGGCCCGCCACCAGCAGATTGTCCAGGGAATAGCCTAGATTGCGGATGTCGGCGAACAGCAGGCCGATCGTGCGGCAGTAGAGCATTTTCAGCGCGGAGGTGTTGGTGCGGGCGGTCGCGCCGTAGGCAAAGGACTCCGGGTCCACCGCGAAGCGGATGCGCTGGCGGCCGATGGCGGTCTTGAAATCCACGGCGGCGTCAATGGCCAGCATCGGCCGGCCGGGATCCGCCGGCGGGGCCAGGGTCAGGAAGCCCCCTTGTCCGTTGGCGACGGTGACGCGTTCGCGCACCGTGACGAACGAGGCGGGACGGTCCACCGGACGCACGCCGGCGCTCCGGAGGGCGTGCACAAGGTCGGCGCTGCCGTGATCGAACAGGGGCGGATCGCCCGAATCCAGCTTGATCAGCAGGTTGTCAATGCCCATCCCCATGCGCAGGGCGATCATGTGCTCGGCCATGCGGATGTAGTTGTGAGGGGAACCGCTGCGCAGCACGATGTTGCTGACCACGTTGCCGGTGGTCCAGACGTTGCGGATCGAACAGCGCACCGGCAGGCTGTCCGGCAGATCGGTGCGCTCGAACCACCAGCCATCCATGTCCGTCGGACACAGCGTAAGCGTGCGGATGCTTTTGCCGAAAAACGTGCCCCGGCCGCTGACGGTCACGGGACGTTCGATGGTGGTCTGGGGCCGGCGGCACTCCGCCGGGGCGGCCTGATCCATGCGGTCCCAATCCACGGGCTGGGCCTTCCAGGCGCGAAGACCGCGGTCCAGGGCGCCGGGCGCGCCGCCGAGTAAACGTCCTGCGGGTTGATCAAACATGGATCAATCCTGTTCGATTCGGGCGGGACTGGCAAATCCTAAATCGCGGGCCAGGGCGCGGGCCGCCCCGTCGGGATTCTCCGGCATCCACACCACGGGGCGGCCGGCGGCAAGGGCGTGCTGCCGGCGCATTTCCGTCGCGTCGGCGCTTCGGCACACCAGCCCGTCGGCGTGGGCGGCGGTGAACGGCGCAAGAGGGCCGTCGTCCTCGACCAGCAGCGCGATGCCGCGCTCCCGCAGCATGCACCCCAGGGAGGAGATCAGCTCGGCCTCGGCATGGCCGAGGTCCACGCCGATGGCCAGGGTGCCGGGGTCCCAGACGGCGGGATAATCGCACAGATACAGGGCCCGGGCGTGATGATCCAGTCCGGGCGACCGGCCGGCCGCGCGGATCCAGACTGCCGGTGCGCCGGCGTCCAGCACCCGGGCCAGCAGCGTCAGTCCCCGGTTCCGCCCCATCTCCAGCATGGCGTCCAGATCGGGATCGGGATTGACGGCCACCCGCGCGGCGAAACCGCCGCGCTCGATGCGCGGCCGGCCGTCGGCATTCTGGGCGGCGCACAGAAACGCGCTGGCGGCCCAGTCCTGATCGGCAAACAGACCCGACATACGCAGCATCAGGTAGCGCAGCACATCCTCGTCGTCGCGGAATCCCTCCGGAGACGTCGGGGACGGCCCGACGGGTTCCAGGCGGGGACGGAAGCCGGGGGCGGCCGGTGCGACGGGATGGGTCAGGGTCAGGGACGCAGGCTCCAAGGCCTGTCCGGGAGGCAATCCGCCCTGCAAGACGGACTCCGGCACAGGCGTAGCGCCCCCGAACCGCGGCAGGCGCTCCAGGGCGTCGGCCCGCGCCGCATCCTCGTCTTCCGCCGGCCAGGCATCCGCCTCCAGGGAGAATGTGGCGCTGCGCGGAAAATTTCCGGTGGCGGGAGTCACGGCCAGATCGAATTC
>JAHDSS010000470.1 GCA_018432565.1 Kiritimatiellia bacterium | reverse complement strand
GTCGGCGCCCCGCACCCCCCACCCCCAGAAGAGATCCAGAACCGCCGGCGAAATTTCCAGCTTCAAGTGCTCTAGCAGCGATTGCGTAGGCAGGCCGGGAAACGCCGTCCGGCTCAGCGTCGCCAAGTAAACGGCCAGGGCGATTCCAAACAGCAGCGCCGCGATATGCCACGGGCGCGGAAACCGAGTTCCCATCCAGTCGGTTTTGACGGGCTCATGGGGATCGCGTCCCTCGAAAACCGGATCCCGGTCGCGGGGCGGAAAAAACCAGAATGGTTTCTTCCCTGCGTCCGAGGGCGGTGGGTCTGACCTGTCCTCACTCACTAAGTTGGCCCGGAAGCGATCCATTTCTCCAATTCGTTCTGCTGTTCCAACGTCAGTTCGTTGCGGCGACGGGCCAGTTCCTGCAACCGATCGTGAGGCAGGGGATCCTGTCCGCAGCTTGCGAGCCACTTCATTTCCAGCCACCGCCACCGGATGCTTTCCGGACAGATCGTTGCCAGAACCTTCCGATCCTCCTCGGCGGCATCCCAGTCGTTCAGGCGAAACGACACCTCCATCCGGGTCAGCCGGTAATCCGGCTGAAACGGACGGCACATGATCGCTTCGTCCAGCAGGGCCCTGGCTTCGGCCCAGTCGCCAACCTGGGTCATGATGATGCCGGCGAGCGCATGGAGCAAGTCCGGATTGCGGGAGTGGCGCAGCGCCGCCCGCAAAACCTCCTCGGCCGCTTCCCAGTTTTGCCGCCGGGCGAAAGCGGCGGCGGCGTCCAGGGCATGCTGGGGATGGGTGGGGCTCAGTTCCCGCAGCGCCTTGCGGCAGGCCTGGATCAACGCCGGCTCTTCGCGGGCCTGGGCCCAGGCCAGCAGGAGTTCCCACGCCAAAGCGCTCTGGCGGTCCAGATGAATGGCGGTTTCGCACGCCGCCCGGGCGCGCGCCCAGTCCTGGCGGCCCATCTGCCGCCAGGCCAGGACCAGATGCACGCCGGGATCTTTCGGATCCAGTTCGCGCAGCCGGCCCAACGCCTGCTGCTCGGTCTCTGAATCCGGTTCCGCCCACAAGGCCCGGGCCAGCCAGGCGCGGACATGGGCGGGATCCTCCCGCGTGAGATTCTCCAGCATGGCCATGGCTGCGTGTTGACCGTCCTGCAAAAAGGCAATCATGGCCCGGTCGAAGCCGGCCTGCCGGTCCGGGAGACCCAGTTTCAAGGCTTGGGCCAGATAGGCTTCCGCCACGACCGGATCGTTTCGGCGGAGGGCCAGGCGCACCAGTTCCCGAAAGACCGGAAGGTTGCGCTCATCCCGGGTCAAAGATGTCCGCAGGATGAATTCATCTGCGGGTTCCCGTCCCCACTGCAAATAGACCTGATCCAGAAACTGCTCCCGCGCCAAGGCCGCCAGATCCGTACGGACCGGAAAACGGCGCCCGGCTTCGGCCCCGAGGGGCTGTCCGGAAAGCGCCCAGATGACATCCCGTCGAATCCACCCCGGGGCATCCAGCAAGAACCCGTGGTGAATCGAAAGGGCCCAGAGCACCCGTTCCTGATGAAGGCTCACCGCCGCCACTCCAGCGGCCAGGGCCTCGGCTTCGGCCGGTGCCCGGTCGTGCAGCAGATCCGCGAGATTCATCCGGGCGCAGAGGTTGTCCGGGTTCAGACGCATGGCGGCCCGGAAGGCATTTTCGGCGGCGATCGCATGACCTTTATCGGCCAGTGCCACCCCGAGATTGTTGGCGGATTTGGCGGCCTGGCTTCGCATCTGGTCCACGTGGAACCGGGCCGGATTTTCGGGAGGGACCCGGACCGGACCGCTCCAGTGCTTCCAGAAGGGTTGTTGCGACTCGGCCAGCGCCATCCAGTCCACTTCCCCGGGGACGGCGGCGAGCCGGTAGATCCATCGATCCGGGATCAGATATCCGTACGGACGGAAGACATCTGCCAGGTCGAGGAAGGCCACCCGGCCAATTCCCTCCTCCGTCAGCAGCAAGGCCTCCAGAAAGCGGTCGATCTGCCCGGCTCGGAGCGCCTCCCGCAGCGGGCCCGGAGGAAACCGGTTCGCCTGTCGCCGCAGATAGACCGGAGAATTCAAGTGCCGGATTTGCATCAGGATCAACGGGTGCTTCCGCTCGCGCGCCGCCAGTTTCAAGGGGACATCCATTCCCGGATCGGCAAACACCACATCCCGGCCGTTCAGGCACTCCAGCATGTCCTCGGCCGCCTGCCGAACGGCTTCCGCAGGCCGCATGTCGGTGATCGGCCGGTTGCGCACTCCCGCCCCCAAAACCAGCACGGGCAGCAGCAGCGCCGCGCCCCGGGACGCGCGACGCACGGTCCTGCGGAAGAAGCCGGCATCCGACGGCAGCATCCGCCCCCCCACGATCCACAATTCCCCGGCGATGAAGCCCAGGCTGGCCGCCAGCAGCGCGTGGGCGGGCAGCATCAGTCCCGCCAAGCCCAGAATCTTCCAAAACGAGAACGGCGCGTCATACAGGACCGCCAGCAAACCCGCCAGAAACACGTAGCGGACCAGCACCTGATCGAGGTCGTAATTCCATGGCGATCGGCGGGAGAGGACAAACACCATGGTCCAGGGCACAATCGCGAGAAACATCAGCGCCAGGAACCCGCTGTGCAGCCGGAATTTCACCGCCGCCGCAGCCTGGGCATGGCCGAATTCCCACAGCAGGCCGCCCAGATGCTGCGCCGAGCCCAGGTGGGCGGAGCGACCGGCCAGGTCCGCCAGATGCAGAGGCAGCAGTCCCAGTCCCAGCAGCAATCCCCCCCAGAACAGGAGATGCGCACGCCGGCTGCCGATGGCGCGTAGCCGGTACAGTTCGCTCAGCACCCGCACCACCAGCACGGGAAAGAACAGAAGAAACAACGGGGACTCGACCAGGCCGGCGCCGTACAGCAGCCCCAGCGCCGCCAGATGCCGCAGACGGCCGTTCTGCTGGAACTCGGAAAACAGCCATGCGGCGAGCAACAGCAGAAACAGATGAAAGGAATCCGGCAGAGAGCGGGTGGAGGCCGCCCAGAAGGGAATGCAGATGGCCAGGTACAAGCCGGCCACCCATCCGGACAGCCGGCGGGCCTGCCGTTCGCGCACAAACCGGTCCGGTGCGCCATCCACCAGCAAACCCCGGTAGCGCACCCGTCCCATCAAGGCGGCGAGCAGTCCCGCGCAGGCGGCCCCGCACAGTGCGCTGAACAGATTCACCGCGCGCGCCGCCGTGAGTCCGGGAATCCGGTCTAGCAACCGGACCGCCCCCCCCCACAGCGGATGCAGCACCGGCAGGGGGTGAGCATCCCCCAGTCGGGCCCACAAGGCGTCCGCGGGATATCCGGGAGCAACCGTCCGGCCGGCGGTGAGTACAAACAGGACCACCGCCACGGCAAACATCCCCGCCCCCACCCGGCGGTCCACGGAAAAGGGACGGCGATCTGCCTGCGGCTGCTTCATGCCGGGTTCCGTCTCCCCGCTCCGAGGCCCTCAGGGCAGCTGGTCGATCAGCTTTTTCAGGGCCGCCTGCTGCTCCGCGGGCAGCTCGCCCTGCCGGTCCGCCAGCGTTTGCGCCATCTCGCGCGCGGCGTCGGTCTGGTTCCGGGCGGCATACAGCTGGGCCGTCAGCAGCAGCGCCTGCGGATGATCCGGCATGGCGGCCATCACCCGCTGCAGATCCGCTTCGGCCTGATCCAAGCGGCCCTCCCGCAGGTTCAATTCCCCCCGGGTGGACAGCAGCACCGGATTGTCCGGCTGAAGAACCAGGGCCTCCTCGATCAGGGTCCCCGCTTCCTCCGGGGCATCGCCTCTCACCATCAGCAGATAGGCCAGGTCGTTGAGAACCGCCGGGTCGCGGCGGACCGCCAGCGCCGCCCGGTAGGAGGATTCCGCCAGGGCGAACTGCGCGCGGGCGTACTGAAACGACCCCAGCATCAGATTGCCCGTGTAATTGGCCGGATCCAGCGTCAGCAGGATGCGCACATGGTCTTCGGCCAGTTCCTGCTTGCGTTCGCGGAAATCCACCTGGACGAGCATTTCCCAGGCGCGGATCAGCCGCGGATTCATGCGCGTGACCTGGTCGAGTTCGG
>JAHDSS010000315.1 GCA_018432565.1 Kiritimatiellia bacterium | reverse complement strand
CCGGCAAGGGCAACAAGGGCCAGATGAGCCGCACGGGCCACAAGCACAAGCCCCTGTTCGAAGGCGGGCAGATGCCGCTGATCCGGCGCGTGCCCAAGCGGGGCTTCACCAGCCCCAACCGCGTGGCCTACGACGCGCTGAACATCGGCGAGCTGGCCAAGACCCTCGCCGGCGACATCACCCCCGAGGCTCTGAAGAAGGCCGGGCGGGTGGATGGCAAGAACCCCGTCAAGATCCTGGCCGGCGGCGAGCTGACTGAAGCGCGCACCGTCAAGGCCCATGCGTTCAGCGCGGCGGCCCGGGCCAAGATCGAGCAGGCGGGGGGCACCTGCGAAGTCCTGACCTGACCGGTTCCAACCGAAAGGCGTTCCCATGCTTTCCGCTTTCACCAACAGCCTGAAAATCCCCGAGCTGCGCCAGCGCATCCTGTTCACGGTGGCGCTGATCTTCGTCTGCCGGCTCATCGCGGTCATCCCGACGCCGGGCGTGGACGCGGCGACGCTGCAGGCGATCGTGGACCGGATGGTGCAGGGGACCGGCAACATCGGCTTCATGGGGATGCTGGACCTGTTCAGCGGCGGCGCGCTGACGCAGGCGGCGATCGGCGCGCTGGGCATCATGCCCAGCATCAGCGCCTCGATCATCCTGCAGCTGCTGACCGCGGTGATTCCATCGCTGGAGAAGCTGGCGCGCGAAGGCGACGCCGGCCGCCAGCAGATCATCCAGTACGGGCGCTATCTGACGGTGGCGCTGTGCATCGTGCAGGGCTACGCCATGGCGGCGCTGCTGCTGAATCCGGCGACGATGGGCCTGCAGGCGATGGAGGGCGAGGTCATCGTCACGATGGCGCGCTGGCCGTTCATCCTGCTGACGATCCTGACCATGACCACGGGCACGATGATGCTGATGTGGCTGGGCGAGCAGATCACCGCGCGGGGCATCGGCAACGGCATCTCGCTGATCATCACGATCAGCATCGTGTCGCGGCTGCCGGGGGCCATCAACCAGGCGATCAACATGTTCCGGGAGGGATCGGCCAACATCTTCACACTGGTGACGATGCTGGTGCTGGTGTTCCTGGTGATCGGCGCGGTGGTGGCCGTCACCCAGGCGCAGCGGAAGATTCCGGTGCAGTACGCCAAGCGGGTGGTCGGCCGCAAGACCTACGGCGGGCAGAGCACGTACATGCCCCTGCGCGTGAACTACTCCGGCGTCATGCCGATCATTTTCGCTCAGGCCATCCTGATGTTCCCCCAGCGCCTGCTGATGATGGTGCCCCTGCCGGCCGTCAAGACCTTCGCGGAGGTCTATCTGCGCGACTACGGGCCGCTGTACATGACGCTGTATTCGCTGATGATCCTGTTCTTCTCCTATTTCTGGGTGGCGACGCAGTTCCATCCGGTGCAGATCGCCGACGACCTGAAGAAGTACGGCGGCTACGTCCCCGGCATCCGCCCGGGCAAGCCCACCGCCGAGTTCCTGGACCGGGTCATGACGCGCATCACCCTGGCGGGGGCGGTGTTTCTGACGGGCATCGCCGTGCTGCCGATGATCCTGTCCAGCCAGTTCCGGATTCCGCCCATGGTGGCGCAGTTCTTCGGCGGGACCAGTTTGCTGATCATCGTGGGCGTGATGCT
>JAHDSS010000520.1 GCA_018432565.1 Kiritimatiellia bacterium | reverse complement strand
GTAGTTCGCCTTCAGGAAGGCCGTCTGGAACGTCACGATTCCGTAGGCCGCCGAGTGCGACTTGTTGAACCCGTAGGAGGCGAACTCCGTGATCTGGTCGAAAATCTGCCCGGCCTTGGCCGCGGTGCAGCTCTTCTGCTTCACGCAGCCGTCCACGACCGCCTTGCGCTGGCGGGCCATTTCCTCGGGCTTCTTCTTGCCCATGGCCCGGCGCAGAATGTCGCCCTGCCCCATGCTGAAGCCGGCCAGCACCCCCGCCGCCTGCTGCACCTGCTCCTGATAGACCATGATGCCGTAGGTCTCCTGCAGGATGCCCTCCAGCAGCGGATGCGGATATTCGATTTTCTGCCGCCCGTGCTTGCGCGCGATGAAGTCGGGAATCATCTTCATCGGCCCCGGGCGGTACAGCGCGATCATGGCGATCAGCTCTTCGATCCGGTTGATCTGGAGCTGCCGCAGCAGGTCGCGCATGCCTTCGGACTCCACCTGGAACACGCCCACCGTGTCGCCCCGCGCCAGCAGCTCGTAGGTCTTCGGATCGTCCAGCGGCAGGGCGTCGGGATCCAGGTCGGTGCCATGCGTCCGTTTCACGTTATCGCAGGCCTCGCGCACCACGGTCAGCGTCTTCAGCCCCAGGAAGTCCATTTTCAGGAGGCCGGCCTCCTCCAGCGGCACCGCCTCCCACTGGGAGATCACGTTGCCGTCCTTGTCCTTCGTCAGCGGGATCAGTTCGATCAGCGGCCGCTCGCCGATCACCACGCCGGCCGCGTGCGTGCCCGTCTGGCGGGGCATGTCCTCCAGCGGCGGGGCGAACTGCATGATCTGCTTCGCGCACTCGCTGGTGCGGCACGCATCGCGGAAATCCACGCTCTCGCGCTTGGCCTTCTCCAGCGTGGTGCCCGGCACCTCCGGCACCATCTTCGCCAGCTTGTCGCAATCCGGCAGCGGAATCTCCAGCGCCCGGCCGATGTCGCGGATCAGCGTCTTGGCCCCCAGCGTTCCGTAGGTGATGATCTGGGCGACGCTGTCCGCCCCGTACTTGCGCTTCACATACTCGATCACTTCGCCGCGCCGCGCCTGGCAGAAATCGATGTCGAAGTCCGGCGGCGACACGCGTTCCGGATTGAGGAAGCGCTCGAAGATCAGCCCGTAGCGCAGGGGATCGATGCCGGTGATGCCCACCGCGTAGGCCACGAGGCTGCCCGCGCCCGATCCGCGCCCCGGGCCCACCGGAATCCCCATTTGCTTCGCCGCATGGATGAAGTCCCACACCACCAGGAAATAATTCAGGAACCCCGTCTTTTCGATGACGCCCAGCTCGTGGGCAAACCGCGCGGCGATCGTCCGTTCGCGATCGTCCGTCGGGTGCTCCAGATCCTCCACCCCGTAGAGCCGGCGGACGCCCTCCGCCGCGATTTTCGTCAGATACTGCTTGTGGGTCATCCCGTCCGGGCACTGGAAATTCGGGAAGTGGGGATTCTTCTGGCCGCCCAGCGCCAGCTCCACGTTGCAGCGCTCGGCGATCTTCCACGTGTTCTCGATCGCCTCCGGCAACTCGCCGAAGAGCCGGCGCATCTCCGCCTCGCTCTTCAGATAGAACTGGTCGGAGCCGTACTTCATGCGGTTGGTCTCGCTCCATTTGGCCTGCGTCTGCAGGCACAGCAGCATTTCGTGCGGCACCGCATGGGCCGCCTCCAGGTAGTGCACATCGTTGGTCGCCACCAGCGGCAGACCCAGGTCCTTCGCCAGCTTCACCAGCGCGCGGTTCACCGGCTTCTGCTCCGGCAGTCCGTGATCCTGCACCTCCAGGTAGAAATGATCCTTCCCCAGGATCTCCGCGTATTCGCCCGCCAGCGCCCGCGCCTTGTCCTCCAGCCCGTCGGACAGCGCCTCGGCCACCTCCCCCTTCAGGCAGGCCGACAGCGCGATGATCCCCTCGTGATGCTCCGCGAGCAGCGGCCGGTCAATGCGCGGCTTGTAATAGAAGCCGTCCAGATGCGCCAGGCTCACCAGCCGCACCAGGTTGGCGAATCCCCGCTCGTTCTCCGCCAGCAGCACCAGGTGGTTCGCCTGGCGGTTGTTCACCAGCACCTTTTCGCGGTGGTTCCCCGGCGTCACGTAGATTTCGCACCCCAGCACCGGCTTGATCCCGTGCTTGCGCGCCGCCTTGTAGAAATGCACCGCCCCGTACAGGTTGCCGTGGTCCGTGATCGCCATCGCCACCTGCCCCTGCTCCCGGGCCCGGTCCATCAGCGGACTGTGGTGATCCTTCCCGCGGTCCAGCGCGCACAGCCCGTCCAGCAGGCTGTATTCGGTGTGCAGATGCAAATGAGTGAATTTCGGTTCCACGCGCGCTCGTTTCCGGAAAAAGGGTACTGTTTCCTTCTAGCCCATTGCGACCCCGAATCCAAGCCGATTCCGCCCCGGGCCCCCGCAGGCGCAATCCGCTTATTTACAGCGAGATACAAGCGGATTGGGCCCGTTTTTCCGGATTTTCCACGGTGTGGAAAAAAGTTTTCCACGCTGTGGAAAATCCCCGTTTTTCGACCGTCCCGCACAGGCGTTGTTTCACAACCGCCTTGCGGGCAACCGGTTTTGGCGTATGGTGGGGTCATGCATTCCCGTTATGTCCCTGTCCGCACCTTCATCGAAGGGCTGGCTCTCTTCCTCGCCCTCGGGACGGCCACGGCCTCCGCCTGGGAAAGCCTGACCTTCGACCTGCCGTCCGGCGGACGCGAGAGCCTCTGGCGCGACGAACTGGCGCGGCAGTGGGACGGACGGATTGAACAACGCATCGAAGGCGGACGCATCGACGTCCTGACCGACCGCTACGCCATCGAGGTCGAATTCCCCCACAAGTGGCACGAAGGCCTCGGCCAATCCCTGCACTACGCCAGCGCCTCCGGCCGCCAGGGTGTGCTTGCCGTCATTGCCTACGCCCAGGGCGAGGACAACCTCCACGGCCGAACCCGGCGGAAATTCGAGCTGATCGAAGAACTCTGCTCCGCCAACGGCATCAAGATGGTCGTCCTCTTCCCCAGCCGCCCCGAGGAATTCACCCGCACCTCCACCGGGGTCAGACCGTAACTATTCACTTTGCCGGGTTAATACACTTCGCGGCGAAGACCGCGGACGGCCAGTGCGTAGCCGGCCCACATCAGCAGCAGCCAGATGACCGTGCCATACAGCGGCACCCAGACGCCCCAGTC
>JAHDSS010000537.1 GCA_018432565.1 Kiritimatiellia bacterium | reverse complement strand
TCTCCGCCCGGTAGTCCGCCCGCTCCCACCCGCCCGTCATCCGCGCCCGCAGCGGCGTCCGCTCCGGCAGCGGCTCCAGCCCCAGCATGTCGCGCAGGCAACGGCGCGCTTCGGGGCGGCGGCGGTCCCAGTCGGCGCGATCGGCGATCTCCGCCAGGCAGGCCTCCGACAGGCGCACCGCCTCGCGGACCAGGCCGGCGCGGGCCGCCGCCTCGCGGGCGCCCACCGCCCGCGCGTCCAGCCGCCGTTTCACGGCGCGGCGCAGGCCGGCGGGAATCCCCGCCGATGCGGACCGGACCCATCGGGATAGAAAAGCCGCCATGTCACGTTCTCCGATTGAAAGCCGGCAGGCCCGAAGCCGCCGGGACCATGGGCGAGCCCGAAAAGCCGGCGCCCCACCCGGCGGGAGCCGGCGGCCCCCATCCCGGCGCCTCCCAGCCCGTCGCCGCCCAGGCGGGGGCCACCGCGGCGGCGCCCTGCCCGGCCGCCAGGCGCACCGTGCGCTCCGCCCAGTGCGAAACGCCTACCACCAGTCCCAGCAAAAACATCGTATCCTGCGCAATGAAATTCGGCCGCGACAGGAATCCCGACAGCACCAGAATCAGCACGATCAGGCGCGCCATGTTGATGCGATAGCCGATCAAGGGGTCTGCCACCCGCCGCAGGCATCCCGTCAGCCGCCGCCAGACCAGCAGATAGATGGAAAAATACATCAGGAACCCCGGCAGGCCTGTCGTGGCGATGATTTCCGCAAACTCGTTGTGGGCGTAATGCCCGGTGCGCGACACCACGCCGAACTGCCCCAGCCCGGTGCCGAAAATCGGATTCTGCGCAAACACGCGCAGGCCCGTCAGGAACAGTTCCAGGCGCGTCTGGCTGCTGCCGTCCTCCAGCTGCGTGGCGTTGGTGAAACGAACCCCGAGATAGGTGGATTCCACGACGAACTGGAACATCCAGTACGCCAGCACCAGCACGACCAGCGCGCCGACGACGGCCTTCGACTTGTCCTTGGACCCGCCCACCATGCACAGGACCGGCCAGAGAACCGCCGTGGCGATCAGCGCGACAAACGCCCCGCGGGAAGCGGACAGCACCACGCCGTACAGGGCGATGACGCCGCCGGCCGCCAGACCCCCCCGCAGCCACAGGCTCTTCACCTCCTGCATCAGCGCCAGCATGCCGATGATGCCCAGCACGCAGTAGAACCCCACGGCATTGGCCCCGGCAATCCGCTCCACCACCCGCGTATCCGCAATGCGGTCGAAACTGATGGGCCCCTGCCCATAGACCACGCGGAAAATGGCCACGCCGAAATAGGCCAGATACAGCCAATGCATCGAGCCGGAGCGTTCCATCACCAGCGACAGCACCGTCACGATCATCGTCAGTTCCAGCACCAGCTTCAGAAAGAGCCGGAACATCGCGGCATCCGTCACGAATATCCCGCCCAGCATGGCCCAGAGCGAAAAGCCCATCAGCAGGACGCCCTCCCGGGGCAGATCCCGCAGGCGGATGTGGCGCCACAGCACCGGTACGGTCGCCACGGCCACCAGCCCCGCCCCCATCCAGATGGTCCGCTGCACAAACTGGGGAATCTGGCCCAGCGTGAAGGCGGCGAAATAATACAGCGCCCACACGACGGCCAGCCGCTGCCAGCTCCGCCGGATCCGCTCTTCCGGAGACATCCTCACCCCGCCGCCTCCGGCGCCGACTCCCCGGCGGTCTCCAGCACCTCCACCAGCCGGCCGACGCTCCCGGCCCCGGCATAGGCGTCTTCTCCGGCCTCCGGACGCCGGGGCTGTCTCGCCGCCTCCACGATCCGTTCCGAATCGGCGCCGGCCAGGACATTCCAGCCCTGCTGCACGGTTTCCACCCATTCGGTTTCTTCCCGCAGGGTCACGCACGGCACCCGCAGCCAGTAGGCTTCCTTCTGGATGCCCCCGGAGTCGGTCAGGATCACCGCGGCGTCCGCCTCCAGCCGGGCCATGTCCAGATATCCCGCCGGCTCCAGCAGGCGCAGACCGCCCGCCGCCGCCAAGGCCGGCAGCCGGCTTCTCGTCCGCGGATGCACCGGAAACAGCACCGGCCTGTCCCGCGCCACCGCCTGCAGGGCCTCCATCAGCCGCGCCAGCCGCGCGGGGTCGTCCGTGTTTTCCGCCCGGTGGATCGTCGCCAGCGCATACTGGCCCGGCGCCACGCCCAGGCGATTCAGCACATCGGATTTCCCGCGCGCCAAGGAGACGGCATGCATCAGGGCCTCGTACATGACATCGCCGACCCGGTGGACGCCGTGCCGGATGCCCTC
>JAHDSS010000128.1 GCA_018432565.1 Kiritimatiellia bacterium | reverse complement strand
TTGGCGATTTCGCTGATCGGCCGGTCGCTGGTCATGACGATCTGCTTCTGATTTTGATGCAGCGAATTGAAGGTGTGGAAGAATTCCTCCTGGGTGCTTTCCTTGCCGCCGAGGAAGTGGATGTCGTCAATCAGCAGCAGGTCAATGTGACGATACTTCTTCCGGAAGGCGGCGAGTTCGTGCTGCTGGAGCGCCTGGATGAATTCGTTGGTGAAGGTTTCGCAGGTGGTGTAGCAGACCGTTCCCTTTCCGCGCTTGAGGACGGCTTCGCCCATGGCCTGGATCAGGTGGGTCTTGCCCAGCCCGGTGCCGCCGTGGATGAACATCGGGTTGTAGGCGCGGCCGGGCGCCTCCACCACGGCCAGCGCCGCGGCATGCGCAAACGAGTTTGACGGCCCCACGACGAAGTTGTCGAACGTGTGGCGCGGATTGAGCGGCGCGCCGACGTTCCCGGACTTGGCCGCGCGGCCTTTGGCGCGGGTGGATTTCTCCGCGGCGGGCGCCGACGGTTCCGAGCGCGCGGTCAGCCGCGAGCCGCCCACGCGCAAGACAATCGAAGGCTTCTCGCCTCCGGCCGCCGCCAGCGCTTCCTGAATCAGCGGCAGATAGTGCTCTTCGAGCCAGTCCTGGTAAAATCCGTTCGGCACGGTCAGCGTCAGCTGCCCCGCGACGTCGTCCCCCGCGGCTTCAATGACGCCGATCCACCGGCTGTAGACATCGTTCGATACCGCCGTGGCGAGAAACTCGCACGCCTTCGTCCACAGTGCATTGGCTTGATTCAATTCCACGACAACATCCTCATTCCCGTCTCGGCCCGCCAGTCTCTCACGGGCTGGTGCGCCATTCAATCCCTATTTCCATTCCAATTCTGTTTCCCTCCCGGGGCCTCGTTCGGACCCGGCTGGATGGGCCTTTCACCCACTTGTTCACAGCTTGTTCACATCCTCCTTTTCTCCTTCAGCCCCTAAAACGGCCCCGACTGTAAAAATATCCGGTCTCTTCGACAAGACCTCTCGGGGCGATTTTTCAAAAATATCACAATAACCACTATCTGTAGTTTCATAACAGATAAATACCACTATATCCAGTCGTTTTCACCGATTTGTGAAAAAGAGCCGAAACCCCCTTGACAACCATTTTTGGGATTGAAAAGAGGGTCTAACCCCCTGAAAATCCATCCATTAACAACCCCCTCCCGAAGAGTTATTGTCGAATTTATGAAGAAATCAACAGTCCCCCGCCTTTTGATCGCGGCCGGCATGGAGGAAAGCGATGTGCGCTATGCCACCGGCCTGACGGCTCCCGACCCGTTTGTCCTCATACTGGCCGGCTC
>JAHDSS010000461.1 GCA_018432565.1 Kiritimatiellia bacterium | reverse complement strand
GCGCCCGTGGCCCGGCGCAGGATCATCAGATCCTGGGGGGCATCGTGCAGGATCTTGACGATTCGGGGGGCGGCCAGGATTTCGCCCAGCGGCGCCAGGTCCGGCAGCGCCACGGCATCGAACAGGAAGCAGGTGCCGTCGGCCAGCGCGGCCTGCACCAGCCCCAGCTGGGCGTAGTAGGTCTTCTCCCAGACGAATTCGGTATCCAGCGCGACGGCGCTTTCCCCGCTCATCCGCTCCACCGCACGGTGCAGATCTTCCACGGTGCCAATCATCTCAAACGGTGTGCTCATGGGGGGCGACTCTATCACACCCGGGCGGCCAGGCGAAGCCCGGACGGATATTCCGCGCGGGACAGTTGCAAATCCGGCCATCGGCCGTATAGTGGTATTCCATTACCAGAACAGGAGCACCCCATGGCGAACCGCAGCAAGGCGAAAACAACCGACAGCCTGATGTCCCGGGCAATGGCGATGACCGGCCTGGTGGAGGTGGCGCCGGGCGCCGTCGTCAGCCGCACGGTCATCGGCAAAAAGGCCGGCACGGTCACCCTGTTTGCCTTCGACAAGGGCCAGGGCCTGAGCACGCATTCGGCCCCCTATGACGCCATGGTCTGGATTCTCGACGGCGCGGTGCGGATCACCATTGACGGCAAGACGCTTCGGGCGAAGGCCGGCGAGATGGTCATCATGCCCGCCAACCTCCCCCACGCCCTCCACGCCGTCCAGCCCTTCAAAATGGCGCTGGTGATGATCAAGGAGAAGTAGGCCGTCCACAGCCGGAGCCGACTCTGTCCACAGATGTCACAGATGGACACAGATTAAAAGACCCGTCGCAAGTACTCCAGGCGTGGTGCCCCGAAATTTAACAACAGCCCGCGGTGTGTTTTGGTTCCCTTCAGATAATTGATGATCTGGGCTTCGTCGTTGCCGGTCAGCGCCTGGATCGCCTTGGTCTCAACGGGAATCTCCCCATAGCATAGAAAATCCGCCCGATACCCGGTTTTCAATGTGACCCCTTTGAACACCACCTCGATTTCCTTCTCCCGTTCATAAGGGATCCCCCGCAAGCCGAACTCAATCGCCAGGGCCTCCTGATAAACGGCTTCAAGAAAACCATGCCCCAACTCACGGTGAACCTCCATGGCCGCACCGATAATGGCATAGGTCTGCGGATCCGGGTCTTCTTTCTTCATCTGGTCCTCCTTCTCTACTCTGTGTCCATCTGTGACATCTGTGGACACAACCGGCTTTTTCAGTACCCCGCTTGGTTCAGCCGTTGCTCGACCTCGTCCACGAAGCGCTGCCAGCGGGTGCGGGGCAGATCGGCGGCGGGGACGGTTTCCTCGAGGCGGCCGGGCTCGGGCCGGTCGAAGGCGTCCACGTACCGCTTGCGGGTCTGGTGGCGTTCGAGGAAGCGCTGATGGGCGTGTTCGGCCCGCAGCCAGAGCTGATTGAGAGCCACCTGCCAGGTGGCATCGTCGGGCGGCCGCAGGTCTTCGGGAGTGCGGCGGCGGCGACGCCACCATGGAGCTTTCTCCTCCGGCGGCCGGGTCAGCTGATCGAAGTAGGCGGCGTAGGAAGCGAGCACGTCCTGCAGCAGGGGCGGCGCGCCCAGCCTCAGGCTCTGCACCTGAAGCGACAGCGCGGCGGCCAGGGGGCCGGTCCATTCCTGCCCGCGGTATTCCATCAGGTCTTTGGCAAACAGTTCCTCGGGCACGTCGTCGGGCACACCGGCCACCAGCGTCCGGGGACGGAAGTTCAGCGTTCGCAGCAGGCTTTCCTCCAGCTGCAGGCCGCGATCGCTCCAGGCTTCGATCGTGCGGGCACGCGCGCGTTCCGCCAGATGCTCGCGCCAGACGGTCTCGGGATGCTGCGGCCCGGCCAGCGCGGCGCTGTGCTGCCGCAGCCACGCGGCATCGATCGCCCGGTGCGTGCCGACGGCCTTGAAGAGCGCGGCCCAGGCATTCAGATCGCCGTCCGGAAAGAGGAATTCCATGGCGGCGGCGGCATAGGCTTTTTCCCGCCAGCGGCCGGGGGGCAGGCTTTCCAGACGCACGATGGCGGACAGGGTCATGTGGCGGCCGTCGGCCAGTTCGCGGGCGATCCAGTCGCGGTTGCGGGAGCGAAGGGCCGCCTGGGTGTTCTGGACCAGCCCGGCCGACATCCATTCCGGAACCGTCGCGCCGATGCCGGTCCGACGGGCGGACGGGGTGTAGTCGGCGGCATAGCGGTTCAGCAGCAGCCAGCCGGCCGCCTCGAGAAGGTCTTCGCCGTCGAGGCGGTAGCGGCCCGGCACGACCAGCCG
The DNA here is from genome assembly GCA_018432565.1 of Kiritimatiellia bacterium. Lineage (GTDB taxonomy): Bacteria > Verrucomicrobiota > Kiritimatiellia > CAIQIC01 > Lenti-01 > JAAZFE01. The sequence continues at coordinate 644 of JAHDSS010000461.1, read as the reverse complement.
CTGATAGAACCCCCCGCCGTCCCATCCCTGCATCTTCAGAATGCCGGCGTCCGGCGAGGCGGAACTCTGGACCATGACGCCCAGCACCTGTCCGCGTTCCATCGGCAGGGGCATGCCGGTGGCTTTCTCCACCTGGGCGGCCAGGTCGGCCAGCCGGCCGGCCAGCACCATGTTTTCCGACGAGCTGAGCCCGGACACCATGAAGCGGCGATCCACGCTGTACATGGAGGCCCGCCCCGACCGCCCGGTGCGCAGCTCCGGGGCCGGCGCCTGGGCCCGGGCCGGAAGCGCCCCGGCCGCGCACAGGCCCAGCAGCAGGCGGCACAGCGGAATGGACAGGCGGTTCTGCATTCGGATCAAATGGGGCGGAAGCGGATCCGGCGGGGCTGGTCGGCGGCGTCGCCCAGCAGGCGGCGGCGCTGTTCATGGTAGCCTTCGAAATTGCCTTCGAACCACGTCGTCGTGCCGTCCTCCTCGAAGGCGAGGATGTGGGTGGCGATGCGATCGAGAAACCAGCGGTCGTGGCTGACCACCACGGCGCAGCCGCCGAAGGACTGCACCCCTTCCTCGAGCGCGCGCAGCGTGGTCACGTCGAGATCGTTGGTGGGCTCGTCCAGCAGCAGAAGATTGCCCCCGCGCCGCAG
>JAHDSS010000104.1 GCA_018432565.1 Kiritimatiellia bacterium | reverse complement strand
CGGGAACGCCCCGTTCAAATGATCGAATGCCGAACCCTGCTGGAATGGCGGGATCTCGTCAAAGAAAAACCTCCGATGGCTCGGAGGTTGTTTTGCCAAGTGGCGGGGTCGACGGGACTCGAACCCGCAACACCCAGATCGACAGTCTGGTACTCTAACCAATTGAGCTACGACCCCGTGGCTCAAAAAAATCTTGGGGGGCAAGATATCGGAATCCCAACGGCTTGCAAGTCCAAAGTGGAAAAAAGCATTCGCTGGTAGAGGAGAGGTGGGCGGGGCCTGCCGCCGGCTCAATCCGGAATGAACAGCTTCTGGCCCACAAAGATCTGGTCGGCGCTTTTCAGGTTGTTGGCCTGAACAATGGCGGACACTTTCACTTTATAGGCGGCGGCGATGGCGGAGAGGCTTTCGCCGGCCTGCACCACGTGTTCGTAACCGGACTGGGAAGCGGAGCGCGAAGGGGGAGGCGATTGAGTCTTCAGCAGACTGGCGACTTTCTTGGAGATGTCGTCGTAAATGTCCTTTTTGTCCTGGATGCGGGCGGCGTCCAGTGCGCGGATCTGGCGCTGCAGATCGTCGATCTGGGCCTGCATGGCCTGGACCTGCGAGGCCGAAGCGGTTTCAGACTGTCCGGAGCGGCTGGCGCGCATTTCGCCGGCCAGGCGACCCACTTCCGCATCCGAGGCGTCCAGGCGGGCGTTGAAGCGGCGAAGTTCTTCGCGCAGGTAGTGGACATCGGCCTGCGAGGCGGGCGGCGAGGACGATGTGTCCTGGGTGGTCACGCAGCCCGACAGGACGGCGGCCAGTCCGGCGGCAAACGGCAAGATGAATCGGTTGTTCATGCCCGAACCATAGAGATTTCCCTTCCGCCGCGCAAGCCGCGGATGGTCGGGCATTCCGGCGAACCCGGGGCCGAAGCCGGACAAGGCCCCGGGGAAGCGATAAAGGGAAGTTTTGCGTTTGGCGAAGGGCTTGTGTTACCTTTCCCCCGATTGGGCCTGGAGGTGGGTTCCCCGAGGCCGAAGTCAGGAGACGGTTCATGCCAACCTATGAATATGAATGCCGCAGGTGCGGCCACCGCTTTGAGAAGTTTCAGCCCATTACCGCGGCGCCCGTGAAAACCTGTCCCAAATGCCGGGGGCGGGTGGCCCGCCTGGTGTCGGGCGGTTCGGGCATCATTTTCCGGGGTTCGGGGTTTTATCAGACGGACTACAAGAAATCGCCGGCCGCCTCCACAGGCGCCGGCAAGGGCAAAACCGACAAATCCGGCAAGACTCCGGCGGCATCGTCCAAGTCGGCCGCGGAGGGGACAGGGAAACCGGCCTAGGGAAGGATGCGGTTATGGAAGACCAGGGATTGATGATCCGGTGCCAGCAGTGCGGCGAGATGAACCGCCTGCCGGTGGTGCATTGCAAGAAATGCGGGGCCAAGCTCGACTTCGAGGCGGCGGAAAAACGAATGCTGCAGGCGGGAGCGCCGACGGCGGCGGACTGCCTGCGCAACGTCCTTCGTCTGGCCGTGGCACTGGGACTGGCGGCGATCGTGCTGCTGGCCATCTGGCCGGGACGGATGACCCGCACGGTTGGAGACGACCTGGATGCCCGTCGCTACCGGATGAAGGGCGAGTTGCTGATTGCCGCGCTGAACAACGACATGCCGGCCAGCCAGGTGATCACCGAAGCCGAAATCAATGCGCATTTCCGGGAATTGGTGGCGGCCCAGCCTGTGACGGGCAAAGGGGCCCGCCTGGAGGATATCGGGGTGCGCCTGATCGGAGGACGGGCCGAAGCCTTTGTTTCCGTGAGGCGCGGCCCGTTCACCCTGACCTCGCATTTTATTGCCAGGCCCAAGGGAAACCGGCTGGTGGTCACGGGGGCCCGCGCCGGTCACCTTCCGCTGCCCGGGGTTTTGGGGCGGCTGTACGGCACCGTGCGCTCCGGTCTGCTGCGGCAGCTCCGCAACGAATCGCGGATTCTGCGCAATCTCGACGGGATGTCCATCGACGATCAATCTGTCGAAGTGCTGGTGAAACCCGTGTCGTGACCGGGGGGTGAAGGCGGTTGTCCAGCGGGTGTCGCGCGCGGAAGTGCGCAGCCAGGGGCGCCTGGCCGGGCGCATCGGGCCGGGGGCCGTCGTGCTGCTGGGCGTGGCCCGGGAAGATGGCGAGGCCGAGGCGGTGCAATTGGCCGACAAGACGGCCCAATTGCGGATTTTTGACGATGACGCCGGTCGAATGAACCGATCCATGGCCGAGGTGCCCGGTGCCCGGTTTCTGGTGGTGAGCCAGTTCACGCTTCTGGGCGATGCGCAGAAGGGGAACCGGCCCAGCTATATCCGGGCGGCGCCGCCGGAACGGGCGGAGGCCCTCTACGGCCGGTTCGTCGCCCGTCTGCGGGAAAGGGGCTTCGGCGTGGAAACCGGGGTGTTCCGGACGATGATGGAAGTGGAACTGGTCAATGACGGTCCCGTCACGCTGATTCTGGACACCGGCACCTGAATCCGGCGGCGACAGACACGGGTTCCAGAAAATAGTGAGTATATACATATTGCAATAACTATAGTTATTGCAATAACTATATAAAAAAAAATACAGGAATCCGCTTCCCTCGGGGGGGAGTCGTCACGGCTTCGGCCGGGTCGCCAATCGGATGTTCAGCTGTCGGAGGGCTTCGTACACCACGATGGCCACGGCACTGGAGAGGTTGAGAGAGCGGACATGGTTTGTGAGGATGGGGATGCCGTGGACCGCTTGGGGATGAGCGGCGAGCAGGTCATCGGGAAGGCCCCGGGTTTCGGAGCCGAACACCAGGGTGTCGCCGGGCTGAAAGGCGGGCCGGGTGTAGAGGCGGGCACCGCCGGTGCTGAACAGGAAAAGGCGCGTGGGGCCGATGACTTGCAGGCATTCTTCCCAGGTAGCATGGACGCGAACCTGAACCGCGTCCCAGTAGTCGAGTCCGGCGCGACGGAGCCGGGGGGCGGCCAGGCTGAAGCCGAGGGGTTCCACGAGATGAAGTTGCGATCCGGTGGCGGCGCACAAGCGGGCGATATTGCCGGTGTTGGGGGGGATTTCCGGCTGGACCAGCACCACGTGGAGGGGAACGTCCGGCCAGTGGAAATCGAAATCGGCCTTGCGGGCATGCGCGTGTTTCATGGCATTAAGGCAGAAACCGCGCCCGGAAAAACGAACGCGGATGATGCGCAGGATACGACAGAGACACAAGCCGATCCGTCACGGTGTATTGGCCGGGATCCAGGGGCTGGAAAGACCATGTTCCGTTGGTTACGTCTGTCGCATGTTCAATCACGCAAGAAGAATAGCCGACCGGCAGCCGGAAGCATATGAGTTCCGGCAGAAAGGTCACTTCTTCCTCCGCTCCGATCGGGGGTGAAGCCGCCCATTGGGCATACAGGACATGGTTCGTGGTGACATACGGAACGAGGGAAGACGGGTACACATGGATGCCCGCGCCGTCCGGTTCCGTTCTCCACCCGGCAAAACAGTCCGAGGGGTGGGTGGCCGCAGGCAGTTCCCCGTAGGCATTGCCTACATAGCCGGTTGCCGACGGATAGGAGGGAATTCCAGAACCGGCCTGAAAAAACACCACGGAGGTCCACGGCTGTTTGGGACCGGCAACCGCCTCCCATCCCGGTTGGCCCAGGCAGTAACGCACGGAGACAGAAGCCGGTTCCGAAAAATCAAATCGCGGCGCCGGACCTTTGAAATAGAGAATTCCCGTGACCCCTTCGAAGGCCCCGTATCCGATTCTGGCGGTTGACCGGGGGAGGACCAGTTCCGACAGACCGGCACAGCCCGCCAGAGCCTGGGCGCCGATCGAGAGGAAGCCTTCCGGCAGACGCAGGGAGGTCAGCCCGGCATTGTTTCGGAAGGCGTAATCCGCGATGCACCGGAGGCTGTCGGGCGGCGCACAGCCTCCGGAACGACCCGGGGGAAACTGAATCAGCACGGATCGGGCGCGGTCCATCAGCACGCCGTCAGGACTTGCGTAGGCGGGATTCTGTGCGGCGACATCCCAATGGGTCAATCCGGTGCAACCATCGGCCACCCGGTCCCGGATGACCGTCACGCTGGCCGGGATAAACAGGTCGGGTAACGCCGTGCAAGCGCCCAGGGCGCCGATCCCGAGGGTGGTGAGATTGGTTCCCAACTCGATCCGGGTCAGCCCGGAACAGCCGTAGCAGGCATAGCTGTCGAGAAGCGAGACGGCATCGGGAATGGACAGGCGAACGAGGCTGGAGCAGCCATAGAAGGCGTAACTGCCGATCGACGCCAGTGAATCGGGCAGGTCTACACGGGGCAACCCGGCGCAGCCGTAGAAGGCACTGCTGCCGATGGATTCCAGGCGGTCGCCCAGCACGGCGTTGGTCAGACCGGAACAACCATAGAAGGCGTAATTTCCGATGGAGACAACACGAGGCGGCAATCGGATTTCGGTAAGGCCGGCATGTCCGCAAAAGGCATAGGGGGCAATGGCGACGACCCCGTCCGGAACGGTATAGGGGCCATCCCGGGCGGACGGATACTGGAGCAGCATCCTCTGCGCGATATCCAGGAGAACGCCGTCCACACTGGAATAGGACGGGTTGCCGGCGTCGACCGTGATGGATTCCAGTCGGGAACAGCCATCGAAAGCGCGGTCCTGAATGGAGGTCACCCCCGCCGGAATCTCCAGCCCGGTCAGTTGACTGCATCCATAGAAGGCATAGCTGCCAATGGAGGACAGGTTGCCGCCCAGTGTGAGATGGGCCAGATTGGTGCAGCCGTAAAAGGCATACCGGTCAATGGACACCGTCTGGCCGGGAAGGCTCAAATCCGTCAGTCCGGTACAGCCATAAAACGCATAGGTGCCGATGGACGTCAGGTTTTCAGGCAGCGTCAAAGTAGTCAGGCCGGTATGGCCGCAAAAGGCAAATGGGGCGATGGAAAGGACGCTGTCGGGTACAGAGTAGGCACCGGGTTTCCCGAGGGGGAACTGGAGGAGGGAGTTCTGGGCCTGGTTCAGCAGGACTCCATCCAGACTGGCATAGGCGGGATTCTCGGGGGCGACCGAAATCGCCAAGAGGCTGGAACAGGCATCAAACGCGCGTTCCTGGATGACGGTGACCGTGGAGGGGATGCGGACGGCGGACAGTCCGGTGCACCCGTAGAAAGCGAAGCCGCCGAGCGAGGAAACCCCTTCTTCCAGGACCAGGTTGGTCACGCCGGAGCATCCTTGAAAGGCGCCGGTCCCAATGGATACAACCTGTCCGGGGATGGTGAGTTCCGTCAGGCCGGAACAAGCACTGAACGCGTAGCTGCCCAGGGCGGCCAGCTGGTCCGGCAGTCTCAGAGCGGTCAGGGCGGAGCAGCCGTTGAATGCGTAATTTCCAATGGAAGAGAGGCTGTCGGGCAGGTCCAGTGCAGTCAGAGCGGCATGGCCGTTGAAGGCAAAATTGGCGATGGATACCACGCCGGAGGGCATGGTGTAGGCGCCGGAGCGCCCTCCGGGATATTGAATGAGCGTTTGGGGCGGGCGGCTGAAGAGGACCCCGTCGAGGCTGCTGTATGCCGCGTTTTCGTCTGATACGGAAATGGCCGGCAGGCTGGAGCAGCCGTCAAACGCGCGCTCCTGGATGGACGTCACGCTGGCAGGAATGCGGACGGCGGAAAGTCCGGTGCAGCCATAGAAGGCGTAGCTGCCGATGGTGGCAACGCCGTCCGCGATAATGGCCTCCTCCAGGCCGGTGCATCCGTAAAAGGCTCCGCTTCCGACCGTGGATACAGTGCCCGGAATGTGTACGTTCGCCAGTCTCGTACAGCCGCTGAAGGCATAGCTGCCCAAGGTGGTCAAATTCTCTCCCAGGGCCAGGCTGGACAGACCATCGCATCCGTTGAAGGCATAATTGCCAATGGACAGAATGCTCCCGGGCAAGGGCGCGTTGTTCAGGTCGGGGCATTTGTTGAAGGCATAATGCCCAATCGAGGCGAGGCTGTCGGGAAAGGCAACGGCAGTAATGCCTGAGTGTCCGTTGAACGCGTAATTGGCAATTGAGTTCACGCCGTCCGGAACGGCATACGAACCGAAGCGTCCTCCGGGGTATTGAAGCAGGACGGTGCCGGTTTTGTTCATCAGTACGCCATCCCGGCCGGCATAGGCGGAGTTGTCTTCCGCGACCTGGATGGTCATCAGGCGGGAGCAGCCGTCGAACGACCGTTCCTGAATGGAGGTCACGCTGGCCGGCACGGCGATGTCTGTCAAACGGGCGCAATTCAAAAAAGCCCCGATCCCCAGGGTTCGCAAGCCGTCCGGAAAGACGATGTCGGTCAGGCCGGCACATCCGCTGAAGGCGTAGTTGCCAATGGATTCCAAGGAGGCTCCCAGTTGCACTGTCCGCAGTCCGGTGCATCCGTTGAAGGCGTAGTGGCCCACCGAAAAGACCGGGTCGGGCAGCCGGATGTCGACAAGGCCTGTGCACCCGTTGAAGGCGTATTGGCCGATGGATTCAAGGGTGGCGGGCAGCACGATCCGGGTTAAGCCGGCCTGTCCGTTGAAGGCGTAATTGCCGATGTGCCGAACGCCATCGGGAACGGTGCAGGTTCCGGTCCGGCCTCCGGGATGCCGGATCAGTTCAGTCATGGACAGGTTGAATAGAATGCCATCCCGGCTGGCGAAGGCCGCGCTGCCGTCGGCAACAGAAATCTCCAGCAAGCGGGGGCATCCATCAAAAGCCCGCTCCAGAATGGTTGCCGTGCTGGCCGGGACCTCCACACGGATCAAGCTGGAACAGCCGTAGAACGCCAGACTGCCGATGGAGAGCACTCCTTCGGGAAGATCGATGTCCGGCAGTGCGGAGCAGCCCTGGAACGCACCGTTGCCCAGGGTCCGGAGGGTGGAGGGAAGAGGCATGACGGCCAGCGACGTGCAGCCGTGAAACGCATAGCTGCCGATGGATTCGGTCCCCGCGTTGAGAAACGCCTGCCGCAGCCCGGTGCATCCGCTGAACGCATAGGTGCCGATGGAGGAGATGCTGCCGGGAATGTCCAGGCGGACGAGCGCGGAGCATCCTTTGAACGCATAATGGCCAATGGACAGAACGCTGTCCGGCATCTCCACGCCAGTCAGGAAGAGGTGATCCGCGAAGGCGTAATTCCCGATCTGTTCAACGCCGCCGGGGATGACATAGGCGCCGGTTTTCCCTCCCGGATACCGGAGCAGGGTGGTGAGGGTTTTGTTAAACAGAACGCCCCCAAGACCGGCAAAGGAGGGGTTTTCCTCGGCAACGTTAAATCCGGCCAGCCGGGGACAGCCATCAAACGCCCTGTCCTGAATGGAAACCACCTGGGGGGGGATGTCCAGGGAGGGCAGGGCCGAGCAGCCGTAAAAGGCCAGGCTCCCGATGGCGGAGAGGGCGCTGCTCATCGCGATATTCGTCAGGGAACTGCAGCCGTAAAACGACCCGTTGCCTAGAAGAGTGACGGTATCGGGGAGTTCCACGCTGGTCACACCGGTGAGGTTGCGGAAAGCGTAGGCGCCGATGGCCGTGACGGTTTTGTCTTCGATGAGCGAAGGAATGCGCAGAGCGGTCTCTACGCCCTCGTAGCCGGTGATCGTTACGGTGTTGGTATCCGAGGGGTTGATGTTGAAGGTATAGGAACCGGCTTGGGTTTCCAGGCCGGCGAGGGCAACCAGCAGGAAACCCCATGCCGTCCGGCGGCAAGGGCGGGCGAAACAGACTGGGATGCCGAACAAAACCATCAGACGGCACTATGCCGGAAGGTGCGATGAACCGCAAGGACAGCGAGGGAGAAACGAACAGGGTCCCATGGTTGAGTTCAGGGAAGTGGTGGCGGGAACCGGGGTCGAACCGGTGACCTAAGGCTTATGAGTCCTCCGCTCTGCCAACTGAGCTATCCCGCCGGAAACAATGGGGGGACTGTAGGAGATGGGGGGCGGTTTGTCAACCGTCGCCGCGGCGTGGAAGAGGGGCACAGGCCTAGGGTACTTCTTCGGCGCGGGGGGCGGTGGGTTCGGCCATCTGGACGCGGGCTCCATCCGGGGTCAGGGTGAACCAGACGATTTTCTCGCCGGCGGTGCGGGGCTGGGAATCCTCCCAGTCATCCGCGGTGAGTTGAACGGTGATGTTGTCGCCCAGGTCCAGAACCATGATCTCCGCATCGCTGTTATCCACATAACTCATCCAGGCAATGATCCCGTCGCGGATTGTGGGAGCGATGTCGTCCCAGGTGTTGCTGGTGAGCTTGATGGTGCGTCGGCCGTCGAAATAATAGATTTCCAGATCGGTGTCGTCATAGCCCTGCCAGACGACGCGTCCCTGCCAGATGGAGGGAGGGCCGTTGTCCTGGGAGTTTTCGGATATTTTGCGGATAACGCCGTTGCGGTAATGAAAGATTTCGGCGTTGATGGTGGGGTGAGCGACCCAGGCGATTTCGCCGTTCCAGATCACGGGATCCGTGTCGTCAAACTGGTTGTTCGTGATGGGGGTGGTCTCGCCGGTGTCCAGCCGGTGCAGATAGACTTCGTAGTCATGGCCGTCCCACGCCTGGAAGACGAGATCGTTGCCGTGGATGCATGGGCTCAACACGTAATAATAATTGGTGGTCAACTGGGTCAATGCGGTCTCGCCGGGTTTCCAGACCAGGATTTCGTAGCCGTAAGGCCAGCCGCGGGCCACTTGAACCGCCATGCCGGCATCCGACATGACCGGAGCGCTGAAATGCCGGGAGCCGGGCGTGATGCGCTCGATGGTGCCGTCGGGGCGGTAAATGGCGATGTCGAAATTGCCGCCGGACTTCCGCCACATCTGGCGCTGGAGAGAGGAATCATCGGGTTCCGCCGGAGTGGCTTCGTCGGGTGGAGGCGGTTCGGCGGGCAGATCGGATTCG
>JAHDSS010000346.1 GCA_018432565.1 Kiritimatiellia bacterium | reverse complement strand
CGACCTGGTGCACATTCTGACCGAGCCGAAGAACGCGATGATCCGCCAGTACCAGAAGCTGCTGAAGATGGAAGACGTGGACCTGCAGTTCACGGCGGCGGCGCTGCGCGAACTGGCCCGCGAGGCGCTGCGGCGCAGCACGGGGGCTCGGGGCCTCCGGTCGCTGCTCGAAAACCTGATGCTGGACGTGATGTACGAGGCGCCCCGGCGCAAAAAGGCGGGCCGCTACGTCATTACGGACGACGTGGTCCGCGGCCACGCCAGCGCGTTGGACGCCGAAGAAAAGATCGCGCCGCCCCCGCCGGCGGAGAAACCCCTGGACGCGGCGGGATGAACGGTTGGCCTGCTCTCCCGCATCGCCTTCGCCGCCTGCGCGGACGGCTGGCCGCGGGAGCGCTGGGCCTGGCTCTGACGGCGGTGTCCGCCCCGGCGCGGCAGGTGGCGGTGACGATCCTGAACACCACGGACCTGCATGGGTCGATCCGCCGCACGCCCGGAACCTACGTGGACCACAACGAGGGGTCCCTCCTGCAGTGCGCCACGATCATCCGTGGAATTCGCGCGGAAAACCCGAACACGCTGCTGGTGGACTGCGGGGATGTGTTCCAGGGCACGGCGGAGAGCTTTTTGTCGAAAGGGGGCGCCATGGCGCGGGCCATGAACGCCCTGGGGTACGACGCGTGGGCGGTGGGCAACCACGAATTCGACTGGGGCGTGGAGGTGCTGGGGGGGCTGCTGGAGCAGATGCAGGCGCCGCCGCTGGCGGCGAATCTGCGGGCGGACGACCGGGCGCCGGCGGGATTTTCGCGCATCCGGCCCTATGTCATCCGGGAGGTGGACGGGATCAAGGTGGCCATTGTGGGGCTGACCACGCCCAACCTGCCCAACTGGTTCCGCGGCCTGGAAGAGGCCGGCCTGCAAACCATGAAATCGCGGCGGGCGCTGGAGCAGGTCCTGCCGCTGGTCCGGCGCGAGCGCCCGCACATCCTGATCCTGCTGGTGCACCAGGGGCTGCTGTCGCGCGACGACGACGCCAACGAAATCAACGCCATCTGCCGGCGCTTTGCGGAGTTCGACGTGGTCCTGGGCGGACATCTGCACTGGGTGCTGGCGGGCGCGCGCATCGGGCGGACCGATTACGCCCAGGCGGGGTCGGGCGGCGGCGGCGTGATGCGGATCGACCTGGTGTACGACACCGTCGAGGGGGCGGTTGTGCACAAGACGTTCGATTACCTGCCGGTGTGGGAGGAAACCCCCGAAGATCCGGAGCTGGCGGCGGAAGTGGCCGGCGATCTGGCGGCGGCCGACGAGTGGTTGGAAACGGTGCTCGGCCGCACCGCCGGAGACCTCGGCTGTTCGCTGGCGGGGGCGGGGCTGTGTCCGGTGCAGCAGCTGCTGTGCGCGGCCATCGCCGAGTCCACCGGCGCGGACGTGGTGCTGCACGGCGTGCTGTCGTCGCAATCCATTTTGGCAGGCGACATCCGCGTGGCGGATGTCTGGCGGGTGGTGCCCTATGAAAACACGATCGGGTGCGCCTGGCTGACGGCGGCGGAAATCCGGGAGATCATGGAAGAGGCGACGGCGTATCTCGGGACCGACCGGTACTTCGGGGCCTGGGG
>JAHDSS010000410.1 GCA_018432565.1 Kiritimatiellia bacterium | reverse complement strand
TTTTTCGACCTAATTCATTTCCGGGATTGCTCTTAGCCTGTCTTGTTTTCCTGCGTTTCCTGTTTTCCTGCTTATCCCCCTCTCCATTTTCATGAGTTCATGAGTTCTGATTAATTTGGTTGCGGCTTTGCCGCGCTGTGCAATCCGTAGCTGGCTGTCCGTCTTCAATCCGACGCGCCCAACGGGCGCATCTACAATCCGACCCGCCTTGCCCCCCCCCCTGTAGCTGCGCTCGCTGAGCGCGGCCCCTGTTCCCCCCCCCCCGCCCCGCAAACCCCGCTTGAATTGCCCCCGCCCATCCCCCATACTGCCGCTATGACAACCACCCCGTCCAGCCTGTCCGTCGTGATTCCCGTTTACAACGAGGAAGACAACGTCCCCCATCTGGCGAAGAAACTCCACGACGCGCTCTCCGCTCTGGGGCGCGGCTACGAGGTTCTGCTGATCGACGACGGCTCGCGCGACGCCTCGTGGGACCGCCTGGTCGAGGCCGCCCGCGCCTATCCCCATTTCCGCCTGATCCGCTTCCGCCGCAATTTCGGCCAGACCGCCGCCATGTCCGCCGGCATTGACGCCGCCCGCCACGACGTCATCATCACCCTCGACGCCGACCTGCAGAACGATCCCGCCGACATTCCCCGCCTGCTGCACGAGATGGAGCAGAACGGCTGCGCCGTGGTCTCCGGCTGGCGCAAGGACCGCCAGGACCCCTTCCTCAACCGCCGCCTGCCCTCCATGCTCGCCAACGCCCTCATTTCGCAGATCACCGGCGTCCGCCTGCACGACTACGGCTGCACCCTCAAGGCCTACCGCCGCGACGTCCTGCAGGGCGTCCGCCTCTACGGCGAAATGCACCGCTTCATCCCCGCGCTCTGCTCGTGGATCGGCGGCGACATCTCCGAGGTGGTCGTCTCCCACTATCCGCGCGTCGCCGGCAAATCCAAGTACGGCATCGGGCGCACCTTCCGCGTCATTCTCGACCTGTTCACCGTCAAGTTCCTGCTGCGCTTCACCGGCGGCCCCATGCAGCTCTTCGGCAAGATCGCCTTCCTCTTCGGCGGCGCCGGCGTCCTGATGCTGGCCGGCGTCCTGCTCGACCG
>JAHDSS010000295.1 GCA_018432565.1 Kiritimatiellia bacterium | reverse complement strand
GGCCGGGCTGATCGTCGAATCCGGTTTTTCCTCCGCGGCCGATCTCGCCCAACGCTGGTATCCCCGGCTGCCGCTGCACCGCCTGCTGTCGGTGTCCTATGACGGCGCCGCCCGGGCCGCCACCCTCGACGGCCTGCCCAAGCTCTTCGGGCACGGCATCCGCGACGAGGTCGTGCCCTTCCAGAGCGGACGCCTCCTGCATGCCGCCGCCGCCCCCCCCAAGACGTTCGTCCTGCTGGAAGGCGAACATGGCGACGGATCGTGGTTCACCCCCGGAGCCCCCGGCCACCGCGAACTCGAAGACTTTCTCGCCCGCTTCAAGCCGTAGCCGGGTTTCCGGATTTTCCACGCCATGGAATCCGGCAGCCGCCGGACCACACCGTGGAAAATCCGGACTGTTCCGGAGGGGCAGGCTCCGTCCTGGCCGGTCCCGCTTGTATAGTTATTGCAATAACTATACTTTTTTCGTGGGTCTATCGCATGCCGGTCCGTTTGCGGGAGCGGTGGCTTCCGGCCGCCGGGTTTCCCTTCAGGGCTGCAGCATCCGGGCGGTGTCGGGCGGCGGCGGGGCGGATTCGCCTTCGCCGGGCCAGAAGGGATCGAAGATGAACCACTGGCACGGATCGCGCGCGATGGTGTCTTCCATGACCTTCACGATTTGAGCCTGGATGGCGTCTTCGCTGCCGGCGGCGACCGGATCAATCGGCGGATGGATGGTCAAAATGAAGGTATCGTCCGCGGCGCGGGTGGCGAATCCCAAGTAAATAGGCGTGCCGGTGCGGTGGGCGAACCAGGCCGCGCCGCGCGGCAGCGAGGTTTCCCGGCCGAACAGTTTCCACGGCCGCCCGTTGCCGGTGAAGTCGCGGTCGCCGACCAGCGCAACCACTTCGCCCCGCTTCAGGGCCTTGAGAATGCCCACGCCGGCCTTCGCCAGCGGGATCACCTTCAGGCCGCGCTGCCTCCGGAACAGGCTGAAAATCCGCTCCAGCGGCGGCGAGTCCACCGGGCGAACCACCGCATTGATCGGAATGCCCATCGAGGCAATGAAGGCCCCCCCCAGCTCCCAGTTGCCGTAGTGGGCCGTCAGCAGAATCGCCCCTTTCGTTGAGTTCCGGATCGTCTCCAGATGCTTCAGTCCCTGGATGCTGACATGTTCCCGCACCCCCTGGGGAGTCAGTGTGCGGAACCGGATGAAATCCGCGAGGTACTTGCCGAAGTACTGGAACGTCTTTCGCGCGCAGCCGTCGAGAATCCGCCGGGACGGCACGATGTCCTGATAGTCGAAAATGATGCGGATGTGTTCGCGCACCGCCCGCCGGGCGCGGCGGTTGACGAAGAACATGAAGTCGCAGATGCGCAGTCCCAGCCAGTACGCGCCTTTCAGCGGCAGGAGGCGCACCAGGAACGCCAGCAGCCGGTAGAACCAATAGATCATCCGGCCTCCTCCGGGGGAATGGCGGCCAGCACGGACACGGCGATGTCGCGCGCCGCGTTCGGCTTGCCGATCGAGCGGGCCTGTTCGCCCATCCGCTCCAGCAGCGCGGGGTTGGCAAACAGCGATTCGATCACGCCGGGCAGGTCGCGGTCGCGGTCCAGATGGATCGCGGCGCCCTGGCGCACCAGCGTTTCGGTGTTGCCGCGCTCCTGCCCCGGCAGCGGCCGGATGATCAGCATCGGCGTGCCCACGGCCATCGCTTCGGCGGAGGTCAGTCCGCCGGGTTTGCCGATCAGCAGGCTGGCGCGGTGCATCAGCGCCATCGCGTCTTTCACGTAGCCGCGGATGCGGATCGGATGCCGGAACCGGTGCCGCGCCGCCAGCAGCTTCCGGCGCAGCCGCCGGTTGGTGCCCGTGACGACATCGATCGTGAAATCGGCCTGCGCGCGGTCGAGGTGCCGGATGGTGGCAAACCGCGCCCCGAGCCCCCGCGAGCCGCCCATCACCAGAACGCGATTCCCGGTGGAGGGGGCGATCACCCGGCGGCGCGCCGCCAGCACGTCGGCCTGGATCGGGATGCCCAGCACATGGATGTGGGCCGCGGGAGTGCCGAGGATCATCAGGCGCTGCACCGCCGTCTCGCTGGGCGCCACGTAGCGGATATGGTCGGCGGGGGGCACATGCCAGAACCGGTGCGGCAGATAGTCCGTCAGCACGCCCCAGATCGGGAGGGGGCGGCCCTGCCGCCGGGCATAGGCCGACAGCACGGCGAACGGATGCGCCTGCGTGCAGACGATCGCGTCGGGCTGGAAGGCCTCCATCAGAATCCGCAGCTTGAGGCTGTTGCCCCGCTGCACCAGCGGGCGGATGTAGCGCCGCGTCAGCAGGTCGAACCAGAAATTGTCGTAGAGCGCCTCCCACAGTTCCGGCGTGCGCCGGATCGTGGACATGTAGGCGTACTGCACGACCGCGCGCCAGGTCGGGTGCGTCGTCTCCAGCAGATCGAGGCAGCGGGTGTCCGCCAGCGGATTCAGCCGTCGGATCTCCGCCTCGATGGCGCGTGCCGCCGCATGGTGTCCGCTGTGGCGGACCAGATAGCAGATCAGGATGCGCGGCGGACGGATCATGCGAAGCCTTTCCCCCCCGCCGCCAGTTCCCCGGCGTGATAGGAGGAACGCACCTCCGGTCCGGACGCGACCGCGGCGAATCCCAGCGCCCGGGCTGCCTTCCCCCACGCGTCGAATTCCGCGGGCGGCACGTGCCGCGCCACGGGGTGATGCTTCGCCGACGGCGCCAGGTATTGTCCCAGCGTCAGCAGCGCGACTCCTGCGCGGCCCAGATCCGCCAGGGCTCCGCGAAGCTCGCCGTCCGTCTCGCCCAGCCCCAGCATCAGCCCCGATTTGGTCCGGACGCCCGTGTCCGCCGCGCGCCGCAGCACCGCCAGCGACCGTCGGTAATCCGCCTGCGGGCGCACCGTTGGATGCAGCCGCTCCACGGTTTCCAGGTTGTGGTTGAAAATGTTCGGCCGTTCCGCCAGCACCGCGTCCAGCGCCGCGGGGTTTCCGCCGAAGTCCGGCACCAGCACCTCGACCGCCGCTCCCGGAAGCCTGGCGCGGATTGCGCGGATCACGGCAACGAACTGCGCCGCCCCCCCGTCGGGCAGGTCGTCGCGGGTGACGGACGTGACCACCACATGCCGCAGACCCAGCACGGCGGCGGCTTCGGCCAGCCGCGCCGGCTCGTCCGGGTCGGGCAGGGCGGGGTGCGGATCGTGCGGAATCGCGCAAAACCGGCAGTCGCGCGTGCACGCGTCGCCCAGGATCAGAAAAGCCGCCGCCCCCTCATGCCAGCACGCCGCGCGGTTGGGGCAGCGCGCCTCTTCGCAGACCGTATGCAGTTCCAGCCGTCCCAGCAGGCGCCGGATCCGCCGTCCTTCCGCCGCGGGCGGCAGGGAACGGCGCATCCACATCGGCAGGCGCGGCGGCATGGCTCGCCATCCTAGTCGAGCTCGTGCGAGAGAAGCCCCGTCCGGAGCTTCGGCTCGAACCACGTGCTCTTCGGCGGCATGATCTGCCCCGCGTCGGCGATCGCCATCAGCTGGTCCACCGTCGTCGGATACATCGAAAACGCCACCGCAAACCCTTTCTGGTCCACCAGCTTCACCAGTTCCCCGGGCCCCCGGATGCCGCCGATAAACTTGATCCGCTCGTTCGTGCGCGGATCGTCAATTCCCAACAGCGGATGCAGCACCCCGTTCTGCAGCGTGCTGACATCCAGCTTGTCCACCGGATTGGAGGATTTCACTTCCGGCCAGCTCAGCCCGTACCACGTCCCGCCCAGATACATGCTGATGTTCCGCGGCGACGCCGGGCTCGGGTCCGCCCCTTCCGTCACCGTGAAAATCGCGCGGATTTCCTTGAGGAAGTCCTCGGGCGAAAGCCCGTTGAGGTCCTTGACCGCCCGGTTGTAGGGCAGAATCTTCAGTTCGCTGGCCGGGAAAATCACCGACAGGAACCAGTTGTATTCCTCGTTGCCGTGATGCCCCGGATTGGCGGCGCGGCGCTCCGCGCCCACCCGCACCGCCGAAGCGCTGCGATGATGGCCGTCGGCAATGTAGCTGACCGGCACCTTTTCCGCGAAGAGGGCTTCGATCTCCGCCGCGTTTTCGACCGCCCAGACCTGGTGGCGCACCTTCAGCTCGTCCACAAAATCGTACAGGGGCGCCCCCTGGGACGCCGACGCCAGCGCCGCGCGGATCTCCGGCACGTCGCGGTAGGCGATGAATACCGGGCCGATGTTGGCGTTGATCGTCGCCGTGTGCTTGGTCCGGTCGTCTTCCTTGTCCTTGCGCGTGAATTCGTGCTTCTTGATCACGTCCTGGATGTAGTCGTCAATGTGCGCGCAGCAGACCAGTCCGGTCTGGGTATGCTCGCCCATCGTCTGCGCATACAGGTACATCAGCGGCCGGTCTTCCGACACCAGCCAGCCTTCCTGCTTGAACCGCTTCAGGTTCTCCGCCGCCTTCGCATAGACGGCGTCGTCATAGAGAGCCGTGCCTTCCGGCAGGTCGATCTCGGAGTGGTTGATGTGCAGAAACGACATCGGGTTGCCGGCGGCCAGCTCGGCGGCCTCGGCGGTGTCCACCGTGTCGTAGGGAGGGGCGGCGACTTGGTCTGCGATGTCGGCGCGCGGCCGCAGGGCGCGATAGGCGTGAATACGCATGGGATTCCTCTTTGTTTTCCTGTTTGACCCAATTCAGTGCTCAATCCACAATCTTATGGATATGAATCCCCCAAAGCAAGATGAAGCGGAGTTCCCCCCGGTCCGGATCCGCGTGCGCCTCAAGCCCGGCCGCGAAAAACCCGTCCTCCGCGGCAGTGCCTGGATCTTTTCCGGCGCCATCGACGAGACCGACGGCGACGCCCCCCCCGGCGCCGCCGCCGATGTCTTCGATCACGCCGGCGACTGGCTGGCCCGCGGCCTGTGGCATCCCGAGGCCGACATGGCCGTCCGCCTGCTTACGCAGGATCCGCATCAGGCGCTCGACGAGGCCTTCTTCCGCGACCGCATCCGCCGGGCCGTCGCCCTGCGCCGCCGCCTCTACGGCCCCCCGGGCCCCGACGCTCCCACCAACGCCTTTCGCCTGGTGTTTTCCGAAGCCGACGGCCTGTCCGGCCTCGTCGCCGACCAGTACGCCGATGCCGTTCTCCTGCAAGTCGGCGCCAAGGTCTGGGAACCCTGGCTCCCGGTCCTGGCCGATGAGCTGAAGACCGCCGCCGGCGCCCGGACCGTCTGCCTGCGCGCCGACCCTGACGCCGTCCAGCGCGAAGGTCTCTCGGAATCACTCGGCGGCGGTCCGGCCCCGGACACCGTCCGCTTCCGCGAAAACGGATTCACCTTCGAGGCCGGCCTCGCCGGCGGACAGAAAACCGGCTTCTATCTCGACCAGCGCGACAACCGCCGCAAGGTGGCCGCTTACGCCCGCGGGCGGTCCGTCCTGAGCGCCTACTGCTATACCGGCGCGTTCGAGGTCAACGCCGCCCGCGCCGGCGCCGCCACCCTCCTCGGTTGGGATTCCTCCGAACCCGCCCTCGCCCAGGCCCGCCTCCATCACGAGTGGAATCCCTCCGGCGTGCCGGCCACCTACGAGGCCGTTGATGTTCCCCGCCGCTTCCGTCTCGCCCGCGACCGCCGCGAAAGCTGGGACCTTATCATCCTGGATCCGCCCCGGCTCGTCACCTCCCGCACCACCCTCGAAAAAGGCCTGCGCGCCTACAAGGACATCAATCTGCTGGCCATCAAGCTGCTGACCAACGGCGGCATTCTCGCCACGTTTTCCTGCTCCGGTCTCGTCGGCATGGAGGACTTCCGCAAAATGCTCGGATGGGCCGCCCATGATGCCGGCCGCCGCGTGCGCATCCTCGAAGTCCTCGGGCAGCCCGCTGACCATCCCGTCCCCGTCGAGGCGCCCGAGTGCGAATACCTGAAAGGACTCGTGTGCGTGGCCGACTGACCCCTTGGCTCCTGATCCTCTGGCTGGCCGGCTGCCGCGGCGGCGAGGACGCGGCCGTCCCCTTTCCCGCCGAGCCCTCCCGCATCGTCTGCGCATCGCCCGCCGTCGCCGAAATCGTTTTTGCCCTGGGCGCCGGCGACCGCGTTGCCGCCGTCGCCGATTTCACCGACTGGCCCCCCGAGGCCGCGGAAAAACCCCGCATCGGCGGCGCGCTGTCGCCCAGCCGCGAACGCATTCTGGCCCTTCAGGCCGATCTGATCCTTTCGCAGGGCCGATCCGAGGCCCTCGCCGCCCTGGCCCGCGAACACCGCATCGCCTTTTTCTCCCTTCCCCTGGACACCCTCTCCGATGTCCGCGCCGCCATCGCCGGGTGTGCCGCCCGGCTGAATGCCGAAGAACGCGGCCGCCGGCTGCTGCGCGAATTCGATGCCGGGCTGGCCGCCCTTCCCCGGCGCGAACCCGTCCCCGTCCTGATCGCCCTCGGCCACTCCCCCGGCGATCTCTCCGGACTCATGACCACCGGGGCCGGCACCTTCCTTCACGACATCGTCGAACTCGCCGGCGGGCGGAATGTCTTTAAAGATGTCCCCCTGCCCTGGCCCCGGATTTCCCGGGAATCTCTCCTTCGCCGCGCCCCGGCCCTCGTGCTGGATCTCCAGGCCGTCGCCCTCGACGACACCCGCCGCGCCGCGCTGGCCGCCGACTGGCAGCGCCTCGGCTTTGCCCCCGCCCAGGTCCGGATTCTCGAAGAGGACTTTCTGCTCCGCCCCGGCCCCCGCGCGCCGCTGGCTGCCGCCCGGATCGCCGAATCCATCCACCATATCTCCGCAACTCCTTCTCCATAATCATGGTAATCATTGTTTGCAAACAATGAAATATGCCCGTTCCCCGGATTTTCCACGGCGCGGAAAACTGTTTTCCACGCCATGGAAAACGATAGACTCCGCACATGAGCCCCCAGCTGTTCATCTTTGATCTCGACGGCACGCTGATTGATTCGCGACGGGACCTGGCGCTGGCGACGAACCGCATGCGCGCGCTCCACGGCCTGGCGCCGCTGCCGCTGGATACCGTCGCCTCGTATGTCGGCGACGGAG
>JAHDSS010000471.1 GCA_018432565.1 Kiritimatiellia bacterium | reverse complement strand
GTGCGCAGCGATGAAATCAATTTCCTGAACTACGTGGCGATGGACCAGTCGCTGGCGGAGCTGTGGAAGAATCCGCCGTGGTTCAACCAGATTCCGCTGGCGGATTCGGTGCCGATTGTCTGGGCGCGCCTGACGAGGCAGACCGCCGGCGAAGCGGTGATCCGCCAGCCATTCGCGCTGCTGGGATGGCTGACGGCGGCCTTCTGCACGGCGTGGATGATGCGGAGACGGGGCGCAGGCGCGGGGCTGCTGCTGGGGGTGTGGATGGCGCTGCTGCCGTACCATGTCTATCACAGCCGCGAGGCGTATTATTATGTCCTGGTGATGGCGTTTGCTTCCGGCATGTCCCTGCGGGGGGCGGATTTCATGGTGCGGCTGCGGGCGGGGGAGGAGCTGAACGTCCGGCACTATGCGGAGTGGGCGGCGTGGGCCCTCTTGGCGTGCCTGAGTCACATGTCGGTATGGGTGGTGGCGGCAGTGACGTGGCTCCTGCTGGGCGCGGCCGGCTGGCGGGGACTGGCGGACGCCGCGCGCCGCCGCCATGCCGTCGCGATGGGGCTGGTGACGGCGGCGCTGGGCGCGGGCATGATCCGCTGGGTGCTGCGGGCGCTGCATGAAATGAGCCGGGCGGCCGCGGATCCATCGGCCCACATCGGGTCGGCGTTCGACTGGGTGGGACCGCGGGTGCTGCCGTTTTTCGCGGGAGGGGCGAACGGAGTCGGTCTGGCCCTTCTGGCTGCCGTTGCCGCGGCATTCGCCTGGCTGCTGTGGCGGCGGCGGAGCCGGTTGTTCCGGGAGGATCCTCTGCATGGCGCTCTGACCGCGCTGGCCTTTTTCGGTCTGGCGGGATCCTATGTCTACATCTTTGCCGCGGGCGGGGGCGACAAGGCCAAGCTGACGTATTTTGCGGCGAATCTGCCGGTTTTCCTGGCCTGGGCCGCGTTGACGCTCCACCGGGCGTTTGGCCTGACGGGTGAACGGCGGGGGCTGGCGCTGGATGCCGCGGCGGCGGGGGTGGTGGCCGCGGTGCTGGCGGTGCCGGCGTGGCAGGTGGCGAGGCTGGGCGGAAAATCCACCGACTACCGGGCGGTGCGGGCGTGGCTGGACGAGCATCTGCCGCCCGGCGACACGGCGATCGTGGACCGCTGGTACGAGCCGTGGAACGAGATGCGGATCTATGCGCCGTCCAATGTCTTCGTGACCTTCACCGTGCCGGACGAACCCTATGATAATTATGTGGGCCACGACTGGCGGGGCGTCACCCGGGGCGTCATTGAGCGCAACGGGGCGCAGGCATTCATTCGGCTGACCCGCAACCACGAACAACGCATGGGGTTGTGGACCTGGCCGGAAACCTGGTTCCGGCACCGGGCCGTGGTGACGAATACGGCTGGCGCCTGGCTGCGGGATACGGGATTCGCCCCGATGGAGGAGTTCTACACCGAGCGCAACCGGGTGGAGACGGAGATTTTTTACGACACGCGCGAGGACATCGCCGACAAGGCCCGCGGCGCGGGACGGGAGGCCATCGGGTTCTTCGGCCGCGGATGGGGGCTGTATAAACCCTGGCAGCAGGGGGATTTTGCGGACTATCGCGTGCTGCAGAACGAGGCGGCGATGGAGGTGTGGAACCTGGGGGCCTCAACGGTCCGGGTCCGGGCGGAGGTGACGGCAGCCGCCATGGGCGGCGCCCAGACGGTGCAGGCGGGCGAAGGCCCGCCCCGGACGTTCCCGGCGGGACAACTGACCACCCGGACCTTCGAGCTGGACCTGACGCCGGGCGCCCAAACCGTGTTGTGGCGCCGCCGCGGCCCCGACGGCGCGGTGCTGGTACGGGAGATCCGTTTCCGGCCTGCGCCGTAGATCGGGGGTCTTTTTGATTGCACGGGCGGGGGCGGGCCGGTATCGTACCGCCATTCTTGGAATAGGGAGTTGTGCACATGACAAAGACAGTGAAATGCATGTTGGCGGCCGTGCTGGCCTTGGCGTTTGCGGCGGGCGTCTCGGGGGCGGCGGATGATGATTTGTTCAAGCGCGCCCCGCTGTTCGGGTCCGTGGGCCTGAACTGGCTTCAGCTCGAAGGCGACGTGGAGGCGGAATCGGGCCTGGGGATTCACGGCAAGCTGGGCTACAGCCTCAATTCCTGGTGGGATGTCGAGGGCGGTTTGTACTTCATGCCGGCGCTGGGCGCGGCGGAGATGGATAATCCGTCGGATGAACTCGACGGCGACACCACGGCGGTGCGGCTGAGCCTGGATGTGCTGCTGCACCTGCGGAACCAGGCCAATCGCCGGATCGATCCGTTCCTGAAGGCCGGGCCGTCCGTCACCTTTTTCGGCGACGACATGGAAAACGGCAAAACCCAGCTCGGCGTCTCGGCGGGCGGCGGCCTGTTTTACCATTTCAACGATTCCTGGGCGCTGCGCACCGATGCGGCCATCGGGGTGCAGGGAAAGAATTCCGAAGTGGTCGGCCTGTTCGAGGTGGGCCTGAGCTACCGGTTCGGCGCCGAGAAGTACGTGGCGCCGGAGTTTCTGGTCGGCGCGGGCGCGGGCGACGTGGACAGCGACGGCGACGGCCTGTTCGACAAGGACGAGGCGGCGCTGGGCACCGATCCGTACAACCCGGACACCGACGGCGACGGCCTGTCGGACGGCGATGAAGTGTTCAAGTTCAAGACCGATCCGCTGAATCCCGACAGCGATTTCGACGGGTTGTCGGACGGCGCGGAAGTCCTGGTGCACAGCACCGACCCGCTGAATCCCGACACGGACGCCGGCGGGGTGACCGACGGCCATGAAGTGATCGAAGACGGCACGGATCCGCTGGATCCCGCCGACGATTTGCAGAAATACACCCTGCTGATCGAGTTCGACTACGACAAGTCCTTCATCCGCCCGCAGTACTTCGAGGATCTGGAGCCGGTGGTCAAGGTGCTCAAGCGCGATCCGCAGGCCACGGTGCGGGTGGAAGGCCATGCCGACAAGCGGGCGCGGTCGTCGCGGACCTACAATCAGAAGCTCAGCGAGCGCCGCGCCAAGGCCGTGGCGGACTATCTCATCGAACAGAGCGGCATTGCCGCGGACCAGGTGACGTCGGTGGGCTACGGCTTCGACCGGCCGGTGGCTCCGAACGACACCGAAGAGAACATGCAGCGCAACCGCCGGACCGACATCTACATCAAGAAGGGCGGCGAATAGCCGGCTTTCATGCAGGAAGCGGCTCTCTCCCTGCCCTCCAGCGCCACGACCGTGGAACTGGAGGGCAAACTCATTCACATCGTGGGCACCGCCCACGTTTCCGCGAAAAGCGTGCAGGATGTGCGCGACGCCGTGGCGGCGGTCCGTCCGGACACCATTGCGATCGAGCTGTGCGAACCCCGCTACCAGGGAATGGTGAAGAAATCCGCCTGGCGCGAAACCAATCTGTTCCGGGTGGTGAAGGAGGGCAAGGCGACCTTCCTGCTGGCGCAGCTGGCCATGCAGTCGTTCTACCGGCGGCTGGGCAAGCAGCTCGAGGTGGAACCCGGCGCGGAAATGATGGCGGGGGCGGCCTGCGCCGAAGAGACCGGCGCGCGCCTGGAACTGATCGACCGCCGGATCGACATCACCCTGAAGCGCGTCTGGCGGCATCTGGGGTTCTGGCAGCGGATCAAGCTGTTCGGCACGATGGCCGGCGCGCTGTTTTCATCCGGGGAAATCGGCGGCGAGGACATCGAGGCGCTGAAGCAGCAGGATCAGCTCGAGGCGATGATGGGGGAAATGGGCAAGGCCTTTCCGGAAATCAAGAAGCGGCTGATTGACGAGCGCGACGTGTATCTGGCGCAGAAGCTGCGCTCGGCGCCGGGCCGGCGGATCGTGGCGGTGGTGGGGGCGGGGCACGTGCCGGGCATGCTGAAGGCGATCCGGGAAGAAGTCTCCCTGGCGGAACTGGAAACCCTCCCGCCGCCGTCGCGCTGGTCCAAAATCTGGCCGTGGCTGATTCCGGCGGCGGTGGTGGCGCTGATTGCGTGGGGCTTCTGGCGGGGGGGCATGGAGCGGGGGGTGGATTCCATTGCGATCTGGATCGGGGTGAACGGGGTGCTGTCCGCCCTGGGCGCGGCGCTGGTGCTGGCCCATCCGCTGGCGGTTCTGGCGGCCTTCGTGGCGGCGCCCATCACCAGCCTGAACCCGACGATTGCGGCCGGATGGGTGGCGGGGCTGGTGCAGGCGTGGGTTCGCCCGCCGGCCGTGGGCGATTTCGAGGCCCTGCCCGAAGCGATGGAAACCCTCAAAGGCTTCTTCCTGAATCCGGTGGTGCGCATCCTGCTCGTGGTGGTGTTCGCCAACCTCGGCAGCAGCCTCGGCACGTTCGTCGCCATCCCCTGGATCGCCTCGCGCTGAACCGGCCCCTGACCCGGGCCGGCTTGCGTTCCGGAACGTCTCCGCCGACCCTTCAATCAAACGGCGCGATGGTTTATATAGTTATTGCAATAACTATAGTTATTGCAATAACTATATAAAACGAAGCCGAGACTCGCGGAGGGAGCGGCGGGCCGGATTCTGCGGATCCGGGGTGCGGGTCAGGCAAAGAAGTCGCGCAGCCGGGGCGGGCGGGGCAGGGCGCGGAGGGCGCGGATGATGCCGTGGTCGGCCTTGGAGAACGGGTAGTCGTCGAACTGCCCCGGGGTGACCCAGGCATGGCCGGCGCATTCGATGTGGCGGGGGCGGCCCTTGCGGATCCGGGCGAAGTGGGCATGCAGATCGATCGTGAAATGCGAATAGGCATGAGGGACGGTGACGAGATGGGGGCCGACTTCGATCTCGATGCCCATTTCCTCGCGCAGTTCGCGGGCGATGCACTGGGGCATGGTTTCGCCGTCGGCGCGCTTGCCGCCGGGAAATTCCCACAGGCCGGCCAGCATGCCTTTTTCGGGACAGCGCTGGGCGATCAGGATCTGGTTTTTCGGATTGAGGATGACGGCGGCGCCGACGATCTTGTGGGGCACTTTCATTTTTTTCTTCCTCTTGGGAAAGGTTTCGGGAGCGCTCGTGGTCCGGGCGCGGCAGAGGGGGCGCAGGGGGCAGGCGGCGCAGGCCGGATTGCGCGGGGTGCAGACGAGGGCGCCCAGCTCCATCCAGGCCTCGTTGGCGGCGGCGGCCCGGTCTGCCGGCAGGAGGTCATCGGCCAGTTGCTGGAGCCTCCGGCGGGTGGCGGGCAGGGTGATGTCGTCCGCCAGGGCCAGCAGCCGCGCAAGGACGCGGATGATGTTGCCGTCGAGGACGGCGAGGGGGTGCCCGAAGGCGAACGAGGCGATGGCCGCGGTGGTGTAGGGTCCGAGGCCGGGGAGCGCCGCCAGCGCGGCGGGGTCGGAGGGGAGGGTTCCGTCATGATGGCGGACGAGGAGGTTTGCCATTTTGTGGATCTGGCGCGCGCGGGTGTAGTAACCGAGGCCTTCCCACTGCTTCAGCACATCCTGGAGGGGGGCGGCGGCGAGCGCGGCCGGGGTTGGGAACCGTTTCAGAAACCGCCGGAAGTAGGGGATGACGGTATCCACGCGGGTCTGCTGGAGCATGATTTCGGAGATCCAGACGGCGTAGGGATCGCGCGGATCGGTGCGCCAGGGCAGGTCGCGGGCATTTCGCGCGAACCACGGCAGGAGACGCCGGCGGACGGCGGTGCGCAGAGGCTTCAGGTCGGATGGGGAGGCAGCGGACATGGGGACAGAGAATACCTGCGCCCCGTCAGGACGGCAAGGTTGCTGGGGGGGGGCGCAACTGCGATTAGGTGTATGTCCCAGTCCGCTCGGGATGACAGCCGGACAACCGTTTGCCTTCGTGGCACGCGGCTCCTGTCGCGTGCGGTTGCACGGATCCGCGCGGGACGGGAGCCCCGCGCTACGAGGGCCATCTCTGGCAATATCTAAACGCAGATGCGCCCGTTTGTCCCTATGGGCCGGGGGCAGGGACTATGGTTTTTTGAAGAACATGGCCCGGCCTGCGGGCGAAAGTTCCTCCACCTGGAGATGCCGGTCATCGAGGAAGGTGAGCCGGGACCGCACCCCGGCCTTGGGGCCGTCCTGGTTTTCGATGACCAGAATGTCGTCGTGGCCGGCGATGACGCTGTAGCCGAACGGGCCGGCTTTTTCTCCCATGACCTCCATGGTGACGCCGTCCAGGGTCACGGACATCTTCATGCCCTGCATCAGGGCGAGCACCTGTTCAACCATTTCCGGGGCGGCTTCCTTCTGCTTGAGAAATTCCGGATCCTGCTCCAGCGGGGCGGTATCGCCGACCCATTGGCCCATGAACTGGAAAGTCAGGGCGCCGGCGCGGCCCGGGTCGTGCCGGGCTTCATCCTCTTCCGTGGACAGCGCCGGCTGGTCCGTGGCCGCCGCCGGTGCGGGGGCC
This sequence comes from Kiritimatiellia bacterium, assembly GCA_018432565.1. GTDB lineage: Bacteria > Verrucomicrobiota > Kiritimatiellia > CAIQIC01 > Lenti-01 > JAAZFE01. The sequence goes on along the minus strand of JAHDSS010000471.1, from coordinate 2,659 downwards.
GCCGCCGGCACGGGGGCCGCGGGGGCATCTCCGCGGCTGGCCGCGTGGAAGAAGTGGCCGTTGGCGTCAAGGCCGCAGAGCCGGTTGTTGGGCAGGAACAGAAAGCGAACGCCGTCGAACCCCGAGCCGACCGGCACGCGCGTACCGCTGGCGGTATCGGTGGCGACCAGGGAGCCGTCCCGTTCCGCCGTATAGAGCACCTGGCCCAGGGCCGCTCCGGCGGTCGTGTGTTCCCAGGCCGCAAAGTCGCCGGTGCGTTCCCACGAGCCGTCCGCGGGATCGATGAGGTAAAGGTTGCCGCTTTTCTCAATCGAGACCAGGCGGTTTCCTGCGGCAAAAAGATGCGCCACGGCGGCGAAATCGGGTTCGCCGACCTGTTGCCAGGTGCCCGCCGCCGGGTCCGACGCATAGAGCGTGCCGCTGCGTTCGACCGTATAGAGGGTATCGCCCAGCACCGCGCCGGCGATGGTGTTGACCCAGCCGCCTTCGGGGCCGGAGCGCTGCCAGGTGCCGTCCTGCGGATGGATCAGGTACAGACTGCCGTCTTTTTCAATGGAGACCAGGGAACCGCCGACGGCGAACAGAAAGTCCGTGTTGGCGAAATCCGGGTTGCCCACCCGGGTCCAGGCGCCGTTGGCCGGATCGGTGGCGTACAGGCTGCCGGCGGCTTCCACGGTATAGAGCGTGCCGTTCCAGTCCGTTCCGGCAAGGGTGCCGGCCCAGCCGCCCGGTGCGCCCACGTTCTGCTTCGAGAATTCGGCGGCCATGGCCGTGGCAGCGGCGATCGTCAGCATCCAGGTGAACCAACCCGCATATCTTCTCATGTCTGTTCCTCCTTAGGCACCTTGCCGGCGCGTTATTTAAAAAGGATCATTCCCGGTTGAGCAGAAATGTCTCCATGGCGGCGAGTCCTTCCGGGGTGCCCATGTCGAGCAAGGGGGGCGGGCAGGGGAGGACTGCCAGGCGGCGTTCCGCGGCGAGCGCCGGAAAGATCTCCGTCTCCAGGGATACGGGTTTTCCGTCGGGAAGGTCGGCGAGGATTCCGCGCGGCAGGAGATAGATCCCGGCATTGACGAACCCGCCCGCGCGGTCGGCTTTTTCGCGGAAAGCCGTCACCCGGCTTTCGGCATCGAACTCCACGGTGCCGTAGCGGCCGGCTTCTTCGATCGGGGCGACGAACAGTTTGCCGCACTGTGGAAACCGTTTTTCCACGGCGTGGAAAAAACCGTCCGGATTTTCCACAGCGTGGAAAACTTTTTTCCATAGCGTGGAAAAATCCGCCGAAATTTTTCCATAGCGTGGAAAAATGTCCGAAAAATTTTCCATGGCGTGGAAAAATCCGGGCAGGTTTTTCCATGGCGTGGAAACGTCGAGGGCGGGGGCGAGGGAGTCGCCGTTGAGGACGAGGACGGGGTCGGAGGCGAGCTCTGGTTCGGCGAATTTCAGGGCGCCGCCGGTGCCGAGGGGTTCGGGTTCGCGGGAGAGGGTGATGCGGAGGGCATCGGGGGGGCGGGCGGCCAGATGGGCTTCGATCACGTCGGCCATGTGGCCGGCGGCGAGCAGGACGTCGGCGATGCCGTTGGCCTTGAGCCAGTCGAGCTGCCGTTCGAGAAAGGGCTTCCCGCCGACCGGGACCAGGCATTTGGGGCGGCCGGGAAACCGCGCGGCGATGCGGGTGCCCTTGCCCCCGAGCAGAATGACGGCGTGCGGGATCACAGCGGATCGACCCGGATGCCGGTGAAGTGTCCTTTGAGATGGATGGCCTCGATGGCGATGGTGCCGGACGGGAAGGTGGAATCCGACACGGCCAGCACGACCCGGTCGGCGTCGAGCACCAGGAGGCTGTCCTGGAAGGCGAGGATTTTCCAGGGGGCCTTGGAGGCGGCGCGCTTCGGATCGGCCTGGGCGGAGGCGAGGATTCGTTCGGCACCGTGCTGCCGGATGCCGAGTCGGACCTGGCCGTTGTGGAAGCATTGGAGAAAATAGGCGTTGTCGGGATCCTGCCAACGGAAGTAGAGGCGCAGATCGCTTTGCTGCGCGGGGTAGGGATCCGCCCAGGCCACGCCGGTGAACGCATAGTTCCGCCACTGGCGCCCCGGCGCGTAATAGAGCATGAACCGGGTGTTGTGCCGGAACTCGGTCTGGGAGACATAGCCGTCGCGGAGGGCCCAGACGTCGCGGACGGCTTGCCAGCCGGGGGCCATGGCGCCGCCGGTGAAATCTTCGCGGAACGGCAGGCGGCTGGGCGCGTGCCGGTCCAGGATCCGTTTCATGGCTTGCAGGAATTCGGGGCCGGCCGCCTGGTCGCGCAGGCCCTGCCGGTACAGGCTTGTGAGTTCGCCGTGCAGATCGGGTTCACCCATCTCCGGGGGATGGTCGGCGGCCGGCGGCGGCTGCCAGCGGGGGAAAGCCGGCAGATCGGGGGGGGCGGATGCAGCCGGTTTCGTCCAGGCGGGCCCCCAAAGCGTGAAGATCCAGATGCCGACCAGAACCACCGTTGTGCGCATGACAAACTCCTAGTGGAGCCCAGAATAAGGCGGGGGGGGGCATTTGTCACGGCGTATCTGAGGTCTCCAATGGAACCGAATTGTCAACAAGGTCAGTGCCTGACACTGACAATAAGTTTGATGAATGGGGGATCGTGTGGCAGGGTCAAACC
>JAHDSS010000414.1 GCA_018432565.1 Kiritimatiellia bacterium | reverse complement strand
GCCGCAGGTCATGCAGGGGCGCAACATTCTCGAGGGGGAGGTCATCACGTTCTGGCGCGACCAGCAGCGGGTGGAATGCAAGCCGCGCGCCCGCCTGGTGGTGTATTCGGAGGATTTCGGTTCGGACGCCGATGCCTTGTTTCGGCCCGCGGGGGCGGAATAACCGCTTGCCGGGGCCGGGCGGACGGGTTATCGTAGAAACGTGAAGAGGTATTGAGAGTGGCCGAAGCCGTTGGAACCGACATGCTGGTCGAAACCCGGGGACTCGTGAAGGAGTACCACAAGCGGCGCGTGGTGAACGGCGTGGCCATGAACGTGCGGGAAGGGGAGATTGTGGGGTTGCTGGGGCCCAACGGGGCGGGCAAGACCACCAGTTTCTACATGATCACGGGTCTGATCCCGCCGACCAAGGGGCAGGTGTTTTTCAAGGGGCGCGACGTGACGCGGCTGCCGATGTACCGCCGGGCGCGGATGGGGCTGGGCTATCTGGCGCAGGAGCCGAGCATCTTCCGCAACCTGACCGTCGAAGAGAACGTGATGTCCATCCTGGAAACGCTGCCGCTGGGGACGCGGGAGCGGCGGCGGCGGCTGGAGTATCTGCTCGAGGAGCTCAAGATCGGCTACCTGGCCCGGCAGAAGGCCTACACGCTCAGCGGCGGAGAGCGCCGCCGGCTGGAAATCACCCGGGCGCTGGTGACGGATCCGTCGCTGATCCTGCTGGACGAGCCGTTCAGCGGAGTGGATCCGCTGGCGGTGTACGACGTGCAGCAGATCATCCGCGACCTGAAGCAGCGCGGGCTGGGGATTTTGATCACCGACCACAACGTGCGCGAGACGCTGTCGGTGGTGGACCGCGCCTATGTGATTTATTCGGGCGAAGTGCTGACCGAGGGCACGCGCGACTTCCTGGTGAACGATCCCCAGGCGCGCGAGAAGTATCTCGGCCGGGAGTTCAGCATGTGAGCGGAGCGCTTTTCATCAAACCAACCACATCAACAGAAAGGGAGCCGTAAATGGACATTCAGATCACAGGACGGAATGTGACGGTGAACGAGGGATTGAAGGGATATGTGGACGGCCGTCTGGGGCCGGTGCTGGCGGATTTTCCGCGGGTGGAGAGTTGTCATGCGATCCTGTCGCGCGAGAAATATCGGTTCACGGCGGAAATCGTCGTGCAAGGACGAGACAAACTGCGCGAAGTGGCCCTGGAGACCACCACGGACATGTACGCGGCAATCGACGCCGCCGCCGACAAGATGGCCAAGCAGCTGCGCAAGGCCCGCGAAAAGATGATCGAGCGACACCACGAGCGCCAGCGCCTGGCGGAAGTGGAAGAGGAGCCCGGCGTCTAGGGGGCGGCGGACCGGGAAGGACAGCGCCCATGTGGAGAATCGCCGAAACCTCGCGGATCACGGTAGCCGACTTTTACGAGGCCGGCCGCGAATCGCTGGAACTGGACTGGGAGGCGAACGCGGACCAGGCCGTCGGGCGCGAGATCACCGAGGTGGCGCTGAACCGCCCGGGCCTCGCGCTGGCGGGCTTTCTGCGCTATTTCGCCTACCGCCGCATCCAGGTCCTCGGGCTGGCGGAGATGACCTACATGGGCAGCCTGCGCCCGGACGAACGCCAGCAGCGCTACCGGATCCTGCGCAACGTGCCGGCGGTCGTGCTGTCGCGCGGCCGCCACATGCCGGTGTACGTCCGCAAGACGGCCGGGGAACTGGGCATCCCGGTCATGCGCACGCGCCTGGTGACGGGGCACTTCATGAATGCGGGCACGGTGCTGCTGCAGAACCTGTCCAGCCCGCGCATCCGGGTGGCCGGCACCATGATTGAAATCAACGGCATGGGGGTGCTGCTGGAGGGGGAGCCGGGCATCGGCAAGAGCGAAATCGCCCTGGCGCTGATCAAGCGCGGACACAGCCTGGTCGCGGACGACACCACGATCCTGACCCGCGACAGCACGGGGACGATCCAGGCTTCGGCCGTGGAAATCACCCGGGAGCACATGGAAATCCGCGGGCTGGGAATCATCCACGTGCCTCGGCTCTTCGGCGTGTCGTCCATTCGCGGGGCCATGCGCCTGGACCTGATCATCCGCATGCGCAAGCCCACGGCCGAAGAGGACGACATTGATCGCACGGGGCTGGACACGGCGACCCGGAACGTGCTGGGCGTCGAGATTCCGCTGGTGACGGTGCCGGTGGCGGCGGGGCGCGATTTGACCAATGTGGTGGAGGTGGCGGCCCTGAACGCGCGCCTGAAGCAGATGGGCCACGATGCGGCCCGCGAACTGGACGAGCGCCTCAAGATGGTGCTGTCCCGGAAGGAATCCTCATCGTGAGTCCCGACCCTGAATCCGCAGCCGAGTCCCCGGAGCCCCTGAGCCGCGACGTCGTCGTGCAGAACCGCTACGGCATTCATGCGCGCCCGGCCGCGCTGCTCGTCAAGACCGCCTCCCGCTTCGCCTGCGAAATCCTGCTGGAGAAAAACGGGGTGAAGGTGAATGCCAAGAGCATCATGGGGCTGCTGACGCTGGAAGGGCATCATGGCTCCAAGCTGCGGATTCTGGCCAGCGGCGCGGACGCGACGGACGCCTTGCAGGCCCTGGCCGAGCTGTTCGAGCAGAAATTCTTCGAGGACTGAACGCATGCCGGAGAAGCGGGATCTCGAATTCAGGGGAATCGGGGTCTCGCCGGGAGTGGTGGCGGGGCTGGTTCTGGTTCTTCAGGGCGGCGACGATCCGCTGCCGGAATACGCCATCCCGCCGGAGGATGTGCCGCGCGAAATGGTCCGGCTGGAAGCGGCCCTGATCGAGACCCGCCGGCAGCTTCACGACATCCAGGAACGGGTGGGGGAAGCGATGGGCGGGGAAAGCGCCGGCATTTTCGAGGCGCACCTGCAGGTGGTGGATGATCCGAGCTTTGTGGACGAAGTGTACCGCGAAGTGCGGGAGAAGCGCCGGAACATCGAAAAAGTGCTGATGGAGGTGTCCGAGCGGTATGCGCAGACGCTGCTGCAGATGGAGGACGACTATCTGCGGGAGCGCGCGACGGACATTCGCGACGTGACCCGCCGCATTCTGCGCAATCTGATGGGCGGCGGCAGCGACTGGCTGGCGGGAATCGAATCGCCGCGGATCGTGGTGGCCCATGACATTCCGCCCTCCGAGATGGCGGCGCTCGATCGCCGCAAGATTCTGGGCCTGGCGATGGAACTGGGCAGCCCGACCTCGCACGCGGCGATCATGGCGCGGGCGATGGAACTGCCCGCCGTGGTCGGGCTGCACGATGTCTGTTCGCAGCTTCAGGACGGCAATCGCGCGATTCTCGACGGTGTCCGCGGCCGGCTGGTGCTTCATCCGACGGCCGCCCGGGAGGAGGAATACACCCGCCTGGCGCGCAGCCGAGCCGTGATCCAGAAGCGGCTGGAGACGCTCCGGGACAAACCCGCGGAGACGCTGGACGGCACGGCGATCGACCTGGCGGCGAACATCGAAATGCCGGCGGACGTCAAGGCGGTCCGGGCGCGCGGAGCGCGGGGCATCGGCCTGTTCCGCAGCGAATACCTGTATCTGGCCAACGAAGGCAATCCCAGCGAGGAGCAGCAATACACGGCCTACGCGGAGGTGGCGCGCGGGATCCTGCCCGACACGGCGATCATCCGCACGCTGGATCTCGGCGGGGACAAGCTGCCGGCCGGGGACCGGCGGACGGTGGAGGCCAATCCGTTTCTGGGCTGGCGGGCCATCCGGCTGAGCCTGGCGCGCCCGGCCATTTTCAAGGCCCAGCTCCGCGCCATCCTGCGCGCGTCGGCGCTCAATCCCGGTCTGCGCGTCATGTATCCCATGATCAGCAGCGCCGGCGAAGTGGACCAGGCCAACGCCATTCTGCAGGAGTGCATGGACGAACTGGACGAGGCCGGCCAGCCGTTCAACCGCGGCATCGAGATCGGGGTGATGATTGAAATTCCGTCGGCGGCGCTGACCGCCGAGGCCATTGCGCCGAAAGTGAAGTTCTTCAGCATCGGGACCAACGACCTGGTGCAGTACACGCTGGCAGTGGACCGGGTGAACGAGCGGGTGGCGCATCTGTACGAGCCGACGCATCCAGCCGTGCTGCAGCTGATTGCGCAGACGGTGGAGGCCGGTCGCCGTCACGGCGTCTGGACGGGCGTGTGCGGCGAGATGGCGGCCCAGCCGCTGCTGGTGCCGCTGCTGCTCGGCCTGGGGGTGACCGAACTCAGCGTCAGCCCCGGGGCCGTGCCGGTCGTCAAGGATGTCATCCGCCGCATCCGGATGGACGACGCCCGGGCGCTGGCCGATGAGGTCCGCGGGCTCTCCAGCGGGGCCGAGGTGCTGGAAAGCTGCCGGGGTTTTCTGCGGCGCCATGCGCCGGAATTGCTTGAACTGTCGGAATAATCGGGTAGATTCCGCTTCATCTGTTGGAAAACCCAAAGGAGCTCCTTCCATGTCCAAAAATACTGTGTTCACCTCCGAATCCGTTTCCGAGGGCCATCCCGACAAGGTCTGCGACGCCGTGTCGGATGCGATTCTCGACGCCTGCCTGGCCCGGGATCCGAAAAGCCGCGTGGCGTGCGAAACCCTGGCCAAGACCGGCATGCTGGTCGTGGCCGGCGAAATCACCACCAAGGCCGAAGTCAACTATGCCGAGGTCGCCCGCAAGGCCGTCTGCGAGATCGGCTACGACCATCAGGACGCCGGCTTCAACGCGCACATCTGCGCGGTGCTGGTGGCGATTGAAAACCAGTCGCCGGACATTGCGCAGGGCGTGAACGCGCAGAAGGCGTCGGGCAAGGCCACGGCCGAGCAGGGCGCCGGCGACCAGGGCATGATGTTCGGGTACGCCTGCGACGAGACCCCCGAACTGATGCCGATGCCGATCGTGCTGGCGCACCGGATCATGCGCAAGCTGACGGATCTGCGCAAGGCCGGCAAGATGCCGTGGGTGCGCCCGGACTCCAAGAGCCAGGTGTCCGTGGAATACGATCCGGACGGCCGTCCCGTTCGCGTGGACACCGTGGTGGTTTCCACCCAGCATGCGCCCCATGTGTCGAACAAGCAGATCCGCAAGGAGATCATCGAAAAGGTGATCAAGGCCTCCGTGCCGGCCAAGCTCCTGGACAAACGGACAACGTATCACGTCAATCCGACAGGGCGCTTCGTGACGGGCGGCCCGCAGGGCGACTGCGGGCTGACCGGGCGCAAGATCATCGTGGACAGCTACGGCGGCATGGGCCGCCACGGCGGCGGCGCGTTCTCCGGCAAGGATCCCTCCAAGGTGGACCGCAGCGCGGCCTACATGGCCCGTTACGTCGCCAAGAACATCGTGGCGGCCAAGCTGGCCCGTCGCTGCGAAGTCCAGCTGGCGTATGCCATCGGCTATCCCGAGCCGGTATCCGTCCACGTGGACACCTTCGGCACCGGCACGGTGGCTGACGACAAGATCGCCAAGGCCGTCCGCCAGGTGTTCGGCCTGAAGCCCGCCGAAATCATCAAGCAGCTCGACCTGCTGCGGCCCATCTATTCGATGACCAACCAGTACGGCCATTTCGGCCGCAAAAAGGGCGACAAGAACTTCAAGTTCTTCACGTGGGAGCAGACCGACAAGGCCGCCGCCCTCGTCAAGGCGCTGGCGAAGTAACCGCCGGTCCGGATGAAACGCGAAGGGCGCCGCTTCCGCGGCGCCCTTTTCGCGTTTTGGGGGGCATCTGCAAATAGGTGTCGCCGGAACCGGCCCTCGTAGCGCGGGGCTCCCGTCCCGCGCGGATCCGTACAACCGCACGCGACAGGAGCCGCGTGCCACGAAGGCAGCCAGGCTGTGCGGCTTTCATCCCGAGCGGACTTGTCCGCCGAAGCCTTGCGCGAAGGCGGAGTCGAGGGATCCGGGTGCGGTACCGAAGGCCGGCCATCGGAACGCGCCGCGATTCCGGTTTGATTTCCGGGGGCGGTCCCGCTACAAGTGGCCCATGAAACAATCCCTTCATTTCCTCGCGGCTGTGCTGCTGGCCGTTCCGGCGGTTTTCGGGCAGGCCATTGCGCGCGACCCGTACAACGGGGCCCTGGTGATGGATGCGGCCACCGGCGACGTGCTGTTTGAAGACGGTGCGGACCGCCCGGGCTATCCGGCCAGCATGCTCAAGCTGATGACGCTGTTCGTGGTGCTGGACCGCATCGAGGCCGGGCACCTGCGGCTGACCGACATCGTGCCGGTGACCAAGGAGGCCATGCGCATGGGCGGCTCGCAGGTTTGGCTGGATCCGCGCGAAAGTTTTCCGGTCGAGGAACTGCTCTACGCCCTGATGGTCCAGTCCGCCAATGACGCGGCGATGGCCCTGGCCATTTACGTCGGCGGCAGCCGCGACGGATTCGTGACGATGATGAACGACAAGGCCGCGGAACTGGGGTTGTCGCCGATTACGCGGTTCCAGTCGCCGCACGGCCTGCCGCCGACGGAAAAGGGGCAGCGCCCCGACATGACCACGCCGCGGGATTTCGCCCGGCTGTGCAAGGCCCTGCTGGATACCCACCCCGACACCCTCCGCTATACCTCCGTGCAGAAGCGGGAATTCCGCGCCGATGCCCAGCCGCCGTTCCAACCCATCCTGATGGAGACGCACAACCGGCTGCTGGGGACGGTGCCGGGCTGCGACGGCCTCAAAACCGGCTGGATCCGCGCCAGCGGCTATTGCATCGCCGCGACGGCGGAACGCGACGACCGCCGCGTCATTGCCGTGGTGATGGGCAGCGTCAACCGAAGCACCCGCGACGCCAAGACGGTGGAATTGATCAACCGCTGGCTGCCGGAGGCCGTTCAGAAAACCGCGGTCCCGGCGGTGCAGCCGGCGCCCGCGCCGGTGCCGGAGGCCGCGGCCAAGCCCGCCGCCGGTGCCGGAGAGGGGGCGGAGACCGAGCCCGCCGCCGGGGCGGAAGACACCGGCGGGGGGGGCTGGGCGGTGGCGGGCTGGGCGGCTTTGGCGGTCTTTGTTCTGGCCGTGGCGGGGCTGGCGGTCCGCCGCCGCCTGTTTCTGAGCCGATGAAGGTCGCTGATTTCGACTACGAGCTGCCGCCGGAGCTGATCGCGCAGGAGCCGGCGGAGCGCCGCGACGGGGCGCGCATGATGGTGCTCGACCGCTCAACGCGCACGATCGCGCATCGGCGCTTCACCGATCTGCCGGAATTTCTCCGTCCCCCCGACCTGCTGGTGGTGAATGACACGCGCGTGATTCCGGCGCGCCTGTTCGGGCGCAAGGCGAAGGAAGGCACGGGGGGCAAGGTGGAATTCCTGCTGCTGGAGGAAACCTCCCCCGGGCAATGGGACGCGCTGATGCGCTGCCGCCGGCGGCCCAAGCCGGGCGACCAGGTGCTGCTCGACGAAGATCTCGCCGTGGTCACGGTGCTGGAGGACGGCGAACTGGGGCGGGTGAAGATCCGGGTGGAGTCGGCGCTGCCCTGGCTGGAGGTGCTCGATCGCATCGGGCAGACGCCGCTGCCGCCCTACATTCAGCGGAAGAACGTGTCCGAGGAGCGCGCGGCGGCCGACAAGGTGCGCTACCAGACGGTGTTCGCGCGCGAGCCCGGCGCGGTGGCCGCGCCGACGGCGGGCCTGCATTTCACCCCGGATGTGCTGGAACGGCTGGCAGCCCGCGGGATCGGCCATGCGACCGTCACGCTGCATGTCGGCATCGGCACGTTTCGGCCGGTGTCCGTGGAGAACGTCCGGGATCACCGGATGGATTTCGAGCGCTGGGAGGTGCCGGAGGAGACCGCGCGGCGCATCGCCGAGGCGAAGGCCGCCGGCGGGCGGGTGGTGACGGTGGGTACCACGAGCGTGCGCACGCTGGAGAGTGCGGCGGCCCGGCCGGAGGGGTTCGGCGCGGGGCAGGGGCGCACGGATCTGTTCATTCATCCGCCCTATGCGTTCCGGATGGCGGACGCGATGGTGACCAATTTCCACCTGCCGAAGTCCACGCTGATCATGATGATCAGCGCCTTTGCCGGGCGCGAGTTCGTGCTGGAGGCCTATCGCGAAGCCATCCGCGAACGCTACCGCTTCTACAGCTACGGCGACTGCATGCTGATGGTGTGATCCGCCGGGGCCGGTCTCTGCCGTTGTTCTCAACCCAATCCGGACCGGGGGCTGATTTCATTGTTTGCAAACAATCATTGTTTGCAAACAATGAGGTTGGGGCAGACCGGAGATTTTCGGATTTTCCACGGTGTGGGAACAAGTTTTCCATGGCGTGGAAAACGGGCCGGACACTTTTCCATGGCGTGGAAAATCCGGATTTTTTCCAGAGGGGGGGGTCAGGCCTGGAGCCAGTCGAGCCAGGCGGAGAAGCCGTCGCCGGTTTTGGCGGAGAGTTCGAGGATGGCGGCGCGGGGGGCGGTCTGGCGGATGTGGGCGAGGGCGGCATCGCGGTCGAAGCCGACGGCGTCGGCGAGATCGGTTTTGGTGACGAGCACGAGATCGGCGCGCAGGAACATGACGGGATATTTGAGGGGCTTGTCTTCGCCTTCGGTGACGGAGAGCAGGACGACGCGGCGGTCTTCGCCGAGGTCGTAGGAGGCGGGACAGACGAGGTTGCCGACGTTTTCGATGAAGAGATAGCGGAGGCCGTCGGCGTCGAGCTGGTCGAGGGCGTGCAGGACCATGTGGGCGTCGAGGTGGCAGGTGGCGCCGGTGGTGATCTGGACGGCCTGGGCGCCGGCGGCGCGCAGGCGGGCGGCGTCGTTGTCGGTCTGCAGGTCGCCGACGATGGCGGCGGCGCGGGGAAGTTCGCGCAGGGTGCGTTCGAGCAGGGTGGTTTTGCCGGAGCCGGGGGAGGACAGCAGGTTGAAGACGGTGAGGCCCTTGGCGCGGAACCAGCCGCGGTTCTGGTCGGCATGGCGCTGGTTGAGGGCGAG
>JAHDSS010000521.1 GCA_018432565.1 Kiritimatiellia bacterium | reverse complement strand
TGGATTTTCCGGTGCCCGGCGGCCCCACCAGCAATATGTTGTGCCCGCCGGCCACGGCCACTTCGATGGCCCGGCGCGCAAACTCCTGGCCTTTCACGTCGGCATAGTCGTCGTCATAGACCGTCCCGCCGCCGAACGCGGTCTCCACATCCACGGCGACCGGCGGCACCGCCTTGCGGCCCTCAATGAAATCGGCGGCTTCGCGCAGGTTGGCCACAGGATGCACCTCGAGACCCGCCACCACGGCGGCCTCTTCAGCGTTCTCCGGCGGCACCAGGATGCCCTTGCGGCCCTCTTCCCGAGCCCGCAGCGCGATCGGCAGCACGCCGCGCACCCGGCGCACCTCGCCGCTCAGCGCCAGCTCGCCCGTCACGCAGTAGTCCGCCAGGCGCTCCCCGTTCATCTGGTCTTCCGCCGCCAGCAGCCCCAGCGCGATCGGCAGGTCGAAACTGGGCCCCTCTTTCTTGATGTCGGCGGGGGCCAGGTTGACCGTGATGCGGTTGATCGGCGGGGAAAAACCGGAATTCATCAGGGCCGTCCAGACGCGGTCGGAACTCTCCTTGACAGCCGCGTCAGGCAGCCCCACCACCACCACCTTGGGCTCGCCGTGGCCGGAATTGACCTCGATCTCGACTTCGTACGCATCCACCCCGAACACCGCGCCCGAATAGACCTTGGCCAGCATGGGTCAGTCCTTGTAGTCCGGCAGGTGCTCCGGCGGCACATCCGCCAGCCGCGGCAGTTTCTGGTCCTTGGGCGACACCACCGGCGCAGCCACCTCGCCCCAGGGAATGGCCAGGGCGGGATCGTTCCAGAGGATGCCGTACTCGTCGCCGGGGGCGTAGACATCGGTGCATTTGTAATAGAAATCGGCCGAATCGCTGAGCACGCGGAATCCATGGGCGAAGCCTTCGGGAATGAAAAGCTGCCGGCGGTTCTCCTCCGACAGTTCCACCGCCACGGCCCGGCCGAAGGTGGGCGAGCCGCGGCGGATGTCCACGGCGACATCCAGAACGGAGCCGCGCAGCACGCTGACCAGCTTGGCCTGGGGATTCTTCAACTGATAATGCAGTCCGCGAATGGTCCCGAACCGGGAGCGCGAGAGATTGTCCTGCACAAAGACGCGGTCGAGACCGGCGGCGGCATACTCGTTCACCTGGTAGGTCTGCAGGAAGAATCCCCGATCGTCGCCGAACACCCGGGGCGTGAAGAGCAGGACGCCGGGGATGTCCGTGGCTTCGCAGGCAACGCTCACGGCCGCCCCTCTTCCGCCTCGTCGGCCAGCTGAAGCAGATAGCGGCCGTAGGCGTTCTTCTCCATTTCCCGCCCCAGCCGGCGCAGCTGAGCCGCGTCAATCCAGCCGGAGTGGAAAGCGATTTCCTCGAGACAGGCGATTTTCAGTCCCTGCCGCTCTTCGATGGTCTGTACGAAATTCGACGCCTGCAGGAGGGACTCGTGCGTTCCGGTGTCCAGCCAGGCGAACCCCCGGCCCAGCAGTTCCACGCGCAGCCGGCCCTGGTCGAGATACCGGCGGTTGAGATCGGTGATTTCCAATTCGCCGCGCGGCGAAGGGGTCAGGGCGGCCGCCGCGTCGCAGACCGCGCCGTCATAGAAATACAGCCCGGGCACGGCGTAATGGGATTTGGGCTTCTTCGGCTTTTCCTCGATGCTGAGGACCTTGCCGGAGGCATCGAACTCCACCACGCCGTAGCGCTCGGGGTCTTTCACCAGATAGCCGAAAATCAGCCCGCCCTCGGTCAGGGAACCGGCCCGGCGCAGAATGCCCGTCAGCCCCATGCCGTGGAAGATGTTGTCGCCCAGCACCAGGGCCACCGGCTCGCCCGCCACGAAGTCCCGGCCGATGACGAACGCCTGCGCAAGCCC
>JAHDSS010000545.1 GCA_018432565.1 Kiritimatiellia bacterium | reverse complement strand
TATTGAACCCATGAAAAACCGGAGGGCGGGAGCGCCCTCCGGTATGCGGCCGGCTGGAAGACCGGTCAGTCTTTGATGGCTTCCATGGGGACGGGTTCTTCGATGGTTTCGGCGGGGGTGAACAGATTCCCCTCCGCTTCGTCCTCGTCTTCTTCCATGCCCCACTCGTCATCTTCTTCCATGCCCCAGTCGTCGTCTTCTTCGACGTCCAGGTTCCCGTCGCCGGTTTCGGCTTCGTCCAGCTCCTGGAAATCGTAGCCTTCTTCTTCCAGTTCGCGCTGGAATTGCTCCATCTGGGCCTGCTGGGCGCTGGCGGCGCGCTGCTGGGCTTCCCGGGCCTTTTGGGCGATGGCGCCGAGATCGTCGAGGCCGAAGCGCATGCGGGCGCGGACGCCGGTGGGCGAGCGATAGGAGAGCCAGGAAAGAGCGCCGCGGCCCGCGGGGATGGCCTGGGCCATCTCCTCGCCGGTCACGGCATCCAGCAGGCCGAGATATTCGCGCAGGCCGTCAAACACGGAGGCATGGGCCATTTCGAGCAGGCCCGCATCCGGGCGGGGGAAGAAGGCCTTCCAGGCGTCGAGGTCCGAGACCGGGGTGGCCGTGCCGTCCAGGGCGCGGTCCACCAGCTGGTCGGTGATGTCGGAGCCGCCGATGCCCACCAGCACGGCGTCCGGCAGCCAGGCCTGTTCGAGGACGAGTTCCAGCGTGCGGCCTTCGGGCCAGATTTCCGACAGTTCCGGGCCGGCGGTGAGGCGGTAGATCAGGCGGTCAATGGGAATCTCCCGGTATTCGCGGGGTTCCCCGGCCACCAGTTCGAACCGGACGGGCTGGGAGGGGGCGGCAGCCATCGAGGCCTGGAACAGGTCGTTGGCGGCGCCGACCATCCGGGCATTCAGTCCGCGCAGGGCGGCGGGATTCCGGACCGAGAGATATTCGGCCATGCGCAGGGGGGCTTCCCGGGTGGGGGACAGCACGGCCAGGCCGAAATCGCTGCCGGACTGTTCCCAGTAGGCCTTGAGGGAGGCCATGTAGTCGGTCATGGCGTCCGCGGACATCTCGCGGCCCATGATGCCCATCAACTGCTCCATATACCGGAAGTAGGGTTCCCGGATCAGCGACAGGTCGCCGAGGTGGGCGGCGGCGGAAAAGATCGCGCCGGGGAGGTTGACCGCGCCGGTGGCGGGGGAGGGGGATTCGATCGTGGCGATCCACCGGGCCAGGCGGCTGCCGGCCACGGGGGTCATGTCCACGTGCAGGCGGAGCTGGCCATCGCCCACGCCGATGCCCTCGGCGACGGACTGGATCTGGCGCGCGACGGCCAGATAGCCTTCGATGTACAGCCGGCCCATGGCGGCGGTATCGCCGGCCTCGTCGGGGACGGCTTCGAAGGCCTCTTGCATCTGGGCGGCCAGGCGGTCGCCGTAGGCTTCCACCAGGGCGGCGGGATGAACCTGGACGGCGGCGACGCCTTCGACCGGCAGGATGGCCGGCAGGGCGGCGGCGGCTTCGGCGGCCGCGCGCACGTCGCTGGCGGCCTGGGCGGCCAGCAGGGTGCGCTCGCCTTTCAGGGCGAAGGCTTCCGGCCACAGGGAAAACTGGCCGGCCGGGGCGGCCAGATGGATCAGGCCGTCCGCGGTTTCGCTTTCGACGGTCCAGCCGGAATCGGCAAGCGCGGACAGGTAGGCGCTGCCGTCGTCAGGCACCGGCAGCTGGAGAACCAGGGCGCCGGCGGGGGTGTCGTTGTCCATCCACAGGGCCCGGATCGTGCCGTTGGGCTCCAGACCCACGCCGGCCGGAGAGCCCAGCAGGCCGTTCACGCCCATGGTGATGACTTCCTTGGGCACGGGCTGGCCGACGGCCTGGCTCAGTTCCAGGACCGCTCCGGCGACATTGTCCATGCCGCGGATTTCCAGCACGCCCATCACGCCGGCTCCGGCGGGGGACAGAACCGCCAGGCACAGGCCGGCGGACAGCATCAGCGCGAATTTCGATTTCATCGGGTATCCTCCATGGGGTGGCTTTTTCATTCGCAGGCGAGCCTAGCGGGTGTTCGGCCCGATGGAAAGATAAAATC
>JAHDSS010000318.1 GCA_018432565.1 Kiritimatiellia bacterium | reverse complement strand
GGGGCGGAGCCGCAACCAAAGAAGCAGGGCCACAAAAAAACACGAGAAGCCACAAAAAGGGGAGCCTTGAATGGAAATCAACAACCTATGCGATGTAATCTTTGTACGACTATCTGCCAACTCCATCTTTTTTGTGCACGTTTTTAGGAGGCTATATGGATAAGCCAGAAACCGGGCAGGACAGAGCCTGCCCCTCCTGCCCTCTATTTCGAGGTTTTCCTGTGTTTCCTGTTTTCCTGCTTATTCCCACTCCTTTTCATGAGTTCAGATTCATTTTGGTTGCGGCTACGCTGCGCTGTGTTTTCTGTGGGGAAGACGGCTGATGAATCCTTTTCCACGGTGTGGTCCGGCGGCTGCCGGATTCCATGGCGTGGAAACCCGGCGGAACTATTTTCCATGGCGTGGAAAATCCGGATTTTTGCCGCGGGGGTCTTCGGACGGATGCGTTTGGGCGGAGTCGTTCGCCGGGGATCAGGCGTCGGGGGGATCGAGGATCCAGCGTTTATTGTACCAGAACCACTGGGCGGGGTCGCGGCGGATTTCCGTGTCGAGGATGTCCATGACGGTCTGGGTCAGGCGGCGGATGTCGTCGTCCTTGGGGAGGGCGGGATCGGGTTCGAAGGGGCCGTGCAGGTCCAGGGTGTGCCGGGTCCAGCCGTGGCGTTTCATGACGGCGAGAAAGATCGGGATGTTGGCCTGTCGGGCGAACTGGGCGGTGCCGGGGTAGAGGTTGGCTTCGGCGCCGAGGAACCGGACGGGCACGCCGGCCTGGCGGGAGCGCAGATCGGGCATGATGGCCAGAAATTTGCCGGCTCGGAGGTTGGCGAGGACCCTGCGCAGCAGGTTGGGGGTGCCGCGCGGCAGCAGTTCCAGGCCGGGGGCGTGGCGCAGGCGCTGGAGGTAGGCGTTGACGAGGGGGTTTTTCTGCAGGCCGGTGATGGTGAACAGGTCAATGCCGCCGGCGGGCGCGGCGAGTCCGGCGAGTTCCCAGTTGCCGGTGTGCGGGCAGGCGCAGATGCCGCCGCGTCCGGGATGGGCCGAGACATAGGAGCGGAAGCGCCCGATGGACGTTTCCAGGCCGTCGAGCCCGGGCAGGGTGCGCGGGCGCGCCCCGCCCATGTAGATCATTTCCGCGAGGTTGAAGGCGGTGTTGCGCAGGGAGTGCCAGGCGATGCGGCGGACCTGCCGCGGGGACAGGGACTCGCCGAAGACCTGGCGGATGCGGCGGATGGCTTCGCGCCGCCGCCAGCGGAAGACGGAGAAGGCGAGGTGCGCGAGCCCCCAGGCGAGGGCCAGCGCCGGGCGGTAAGGCAGGCGGGCGATCAGCCCGCAGACGGCTCGCAGGAGGACGTATTCGACGACATGCTTGGGGCGGTGCTTCACCGGCTCCCCCCGGACGTGTCGGGGGTGCGCGGGGGCACGCGGCGGGCCAGCAGGCGGTCGGTCAGGGCCGCGGGGATCCAGCGCGCGGCGAGTTCGGCCAGGGCGGCCGCCGGGGTGACGCGGTAGCGCCGCCGGGGGCGGGGCGATTCCAGCGCGTGGCGAATGCGGCGGGCGACGTCTTCGGGCGGGCGGGTGAAGAAATCGGCTTTCTTGACCTGCCGCCGCCGCCGTTCGATTTCGTGCGCGTAGGTGCTGCCGTAGGCGGACTGCTCCCGGTCCACGGACCGGGCCAGGGTTTCGGCGGCGTTTTTCCGGAAGTGGCTGAGAATGGCGCCGGGCTCGATCAGGGCGACCCAGATCCCGGTGCCGCGCAATTCGATCCGCAGGGCGTCGGACAGGGCTTCGAGCGCGAACTTCGATGCGCAGTAGCTGCCGACCATCGGGGCGGCGAGGCGTCCGAAGACGGAGCTGACATTGACGATGCGTCCGTGGTTCTGGCGGCGGAAGGCGGGGAGCAGGGCCCGGGTCAGGTCGTGCAGGCCGAAGACATTGGTCTCGAACTGGGCGCGCAGCGCGGCCCGTGAAATGTCCTCCATGGCGCCGGCCTGGCAGTAGCCGGCGTTGTTGACCAGCGCGCCCAGCCGTCCGCCGGCGCGGGCGAGCACGGCGTCCGCCGCCTGCGCGACGGAATCCGGGTCGGCGAGATCCAGCGCGACGGGATCGAATCCGTCGGCGCGCAGGGCGTCCAGATCCTCCGGCTTGCGCGCCGTGGGATAGACGGTCCAGCCGGCATCGCGAAGCAGACGGGCCGTGGCGGCGCCGATGCCGGAGGAGCAGCCGGTGACCAGCACCGTTCGGGAGTCGGGGGGGGTATGCGCATGAGGGGGGGCATGGTGAGGGGTCGCCCCGCCCCGCGTCAAGACGGGATGCGGAATCGTCAGGGCGAGAACGCGTCGAAGAGGCGCTGCCACTCGTCGCGGCCGGCCCAGTCGGGGGAGCGGGCGCGAACGGCGTTGGCGAGTTCGGGCGTCGGGTCGCGCAGGGCGATGGCGCCGCCGAGGGGGGCGGACCCTTCTTCCACGCTGCGCCACAGCAGCAGGACGGCATCGGCGGGGCCGGCCCGGCCCAGGTGATAGGGGGTTTCGATGATGAGGTCGGGCAGGGCGATGCCGGGGCCGGCCGGCGGGGCGGGAACCAGGCTGGCGGGGAGCGGATCGGACGGGCCGTCGTGCGTCCGGGTCGTTTTCCAGCCGCCGTTTTTTTGGAGTTTTCGGCGGCAGAGAGTGCCGGATTCGGCCGGGGCCATCTGGTCGGGCAGCATGTCGCCGCGCCAGAAGTACACGACATCGTCCCGCCGCCGGGCTTCGTCTTTCTGGGCCAGCGGCAGGATAACCTGCGGGGGCAGGGGGCGCGGAGCGGGGTCGAAGGAGGTTCCGGCTTCCGCCGCGGCGCGGGCGACCAGGGTCTCGGCGTCGGTGAAGACGGCGGCGCCGCCCAGCGCGGCGGGGTCGAGGGGAATATGGACGGGTTGGGCCGCAACGGCGGCGGCGGCGGCCGGCAGCAGCAGGAGAAGCAGGCCCGGACGAAAGGGACGAAGCATGGCTAGGCGCCGGCCCCCTGGCGGGACAGGTGGAGAAATTCGTTGCGGGTGGCGACGGAGTCGTGGAAGCTGCCGAGCATGGCGGAGGTGATCATCTGCGAGCGCTGTTTTTCCACGCCGCGCATGATCATGCACAGGTGGCGGGCTTCGATGACGACGCCGACGCCCTCGGGTTCGAGGGTGTCCATCAGCGACCGGGCGATCTGGTTCGTCAGGCGTTCCTGCACCTGGAGGCGTCGGGCGAAGATGTCGGCCAGCCGGGCGAGCTTGCTGACGCCGACAATCCGTCCGCGGGGGATGTAGCCGATGTGGCAGACGCCGAAGAAGGGCAGCAGGTGGTGTTCGCACATGGAATAGATTTCGATGTCGCGGACGATCACCATGTGGTTGGCGTCGGTTTCAAAGAGAGACGATTGCAGCAGCTGGACGGGATCCTGCTGGTAGCCGCGGGTCATGTAGGCCCAGGCGTCGGCGGTCCGCTGCGGGGTGTTGCGCAGGCCTTCGCGCGAAGGGTCTTCGCCCAGTTTTTCGAGCCATTGGGAGATCAGCGATTGCATGGCGTGGAATTAAGGCACAAGCGCGGGGACTCGGCAACCCCGTTTCTTGACGCCGGGGGGCGGGGGGGCGCATCCCCGATTCACTGACTTGATTTGGAGTGCGGCGGCATGACGCCGCTTTGGGGCCGCGACATGTCGCGGCCCGAGAAAGCGCGGTCATGCCCGCGCACTCCAAAAGGGCCAG
>JAHDSS010000023.1 GCA_018432565.1 Kiritimatiellia bacterium | reverse complement strand
GCGTTCGGCCTTCTCGCGCGCCTCCTGCTCGGCCTTCGCCCGTTTCTGATGCTCCGCTTCGATCCGTTCGCGGTTCTGCTGCTCCTCGCGCAGCCGCTGCTCGGCCTCCTCCCGCATCGCCTGCGCTTCGTCGGCGCGCCGCGCCAGCTCCTGCTCCAGATCCCGCAGCCGTTCTTCGGAAATCCGCACCTTCAGCTCGGCCTCTTCCCGCGCCGCATGCTCCGCCTCCTGCTGCGCCTTCAGCTCGGCTTCCGCCTGCGCCCGCTGCTCGGCCTCCTCCTGCGCCCGCCGCTCGGCCTCCTCCCGCGCCTGCCGCGCCGCGTCCTCCCGCCGGGTCAGCTCCGCCTCCAGCTCCTGCAGCTTCTCCGCCGCCAGCCGCGCCTGCGCCTCGAACTCCTTCTTCGCCTTCTTCGCCGCCGCGTCGCGCTCCTTCAGCTCCTGCTCGATCAGCGCCCGGTTCTCTTCTTCCTCGCGGATGCGCGCCTCGAGATTCTCCCGCGCCTGCCGGGCATCCTCCTCGCGCGCCAGCAGCTCTTCCTCCAGGTCGCTCACCCGGGTCGCCGCCAGCGCCGCCCGCTCTTCCACTTCTTCGCGCGCCCGGCGCTCCGCCTCCTCCCGCGCCTGCCACTCCGCTTCGACCTGCGCCCGCCGCTCGGCCTCCTCCCGCGCCTGGCGTTCCGCCTCGGCGCGCGCCAGCCGGGTTTCCTCCTCCCGGCGTTTCAATTCGTTCTCCAGCTCTTCCAGCCGGGCCCCGGCCACCTGCACCTGCCGCTCGACCTCTTCGCGCGCCGCCCGCTCCGCCTCCTCCCGGGCTTCCCATTCCGCCTCGACCTGCGCCCGCCGCTCGGCCTCCTCCTGCATCCGCCGTTCGGTTTCCTCCCGCGCCAGCCGCGCCTCCTCCTCGCGACGCGCCAGCTCCGTCTCCAGCGCCTGCCGCCGCTCTTCCACTTCGCGAACCTTCGATTCGGCCGCCTCGCGGGTCTGGCGGTTGGACTCCTCCTGCATCCGCACCGCTTCCTCGCGGGCAATGCGCACCTCCAGCTCTCGCCGCTGGAATTCCTCTTCCAGCCTGCGCTGGGTTTCCTGGGCCTCGCGCACCTGGCGTTCCGCCTCTTCCCGCGCCTGGCGCTCGGCCTCTTCGCGCGCGGCGTGTTCCGCCTGTTCGGACTCCCGCCGTTCCGCCTCTTCCCGCAGCAGGGCTTCCAGCTTCTCGCGCTCCTGCCGGGCCAGTTCCTCCTTGTGCCCCAGCTCCGCCTCCAGCAGCCGCCGCCGCTCCTCGATCTCCTGCGACTGCTGTTCGGCGGCCTCGCGCGCCTGCCGTTCGGCCTCCTGCCGCGCCTGCCATTCCGCCTCCAGCTGCGCCCGGCGTTCCGCCTCCTCCTGCATCTGGCGCTCGGCCTCTTCCTGCGCCAGCCGCGATTCCTCCTGGACCCGCGCCAAATCGTCCTCCAGCCGCAGCCGCCGCTCTTCGGTATCGCGTACCTGCTGCTCGGCGGCTTCGCGCGCCTGCCGTTCGGCCTCCTGCCGCGCCTGCCACTCCGCTTCCAGCTCCGCCCGGCGCTCCGCCTCAACCTGCATCCGCCGCTCGGCCTCCTCCCGGGCCTGCCGCGCTTCCTCCTCGCGGCGGTTCAATTCCTCTTCCAGCTGCCGGCGCAGCTCCTCGGTATCGCGCACCTGCTGCTCGGCGGCTTCGCGCCCCTGGCGCTCGGCCTCCTGCCGCGCCTGCCATTCCGCCTCCAGCTCCGCCCGGCGCTCCGCTTCGATCACCGCCTGGCGTTCCGCCTCTTCGCGCGCCAGCCGGGTTTCCTCCTCGCGCCGCGCCAGTTCCTCTTCCAGCAGGCGGCGGCGTTCCTCCGCCTCCAGCACCTGCTGCTCCACGGCCAGCCGCGCCTGGCGCTCGGCCTCCTCCCGCGCATCCTGTTCAGCCTTCTCCCGCGCCCGCTGCTCGGCCTCCTCCCGGGCCTTGCGCTCCGCCTCCTCCAGCGCCAGCCGGGCCTCCTCCTCGCGGCGGCGCAGCTCTTCCTCCAGCTTCTGGCGCTTCTCCTCCGCCTTCTGAAACTGCTTCTCCGCCTTCTCGCGCGCCTTGCGCTCCGCCTCCTCGCGGGCCCGCTGCTCCGCTTCTTCCTTCGCCCGCTGGCGGGCATCCGCCTGCGCCTTGCGCTCCGCTTCCTCCCGGGCCAGCCGCGCATTCTCCTCGAACTGCCGCAGCTCCTCCTCCAGCTTGCGGCGGCTCTCCTCGATCTCCCGCGCCTTCTGTTCGGCCGCTTCCCGCGCCTGGCGCTCGGCTTCCTCCCGCGCCCGCTGCTCCGACTCGGCCTGCGCGCGCTTCTCCTCCTCCTCCTGCCAGAGACGCTCCACCGCTTCGCGTTCCAGCCGAGCGGCCTCTTCGCGGCGCTTCAGCTCCGCTTCCAGCTCGAGCCGTTCCCGTTCAATCTCCCGGAAGCGCTGCTCGGCCTCTTCCCGCGCCCGGCGCTCGGCCTCCTGCCGCGCCAGCAGCTCCTCCTCCTCGCGGGCCCGGCGATCGGCCTCCTCCTGCATCCGCCGTTCCGCCTCCTCGCGCGCCAGCCGTTCCGCCTCCTCCCGGCGTTTCAGCTCCGCTTCCAGCTGCCGGCGGCTCTGTTCCGCCTCGATCGCCTTGCGCTCGACCTCCTCGCGCGCCTGGCGCGCCGCCTCCTCCTTCGCGCGCCGGACCTCCTCATCCATCTGCCGAAGGGCTTCCTCCAGCTGGCGGCGCTTCGCCTCCGCCAGCCGCGCCCGCTCCTCCGCCTCCTCCCTCGGCGACCGCGCCCGGTCCCGCCCGCCGCGGAACCGCACGCCGGGGGCCGGCGGGGGCGGCTCCGGCTCCGGCGCCACCGCCGACAGCTCGACGCCCGCCGGTTCCGGTTCTTCCGTCCTCCCCCGTTCCGCGATTTCCTCCGGCACTTCTTCAACCGGTGCCGCCGCCTCGGTCTCCGCCAGCGCCAGCGGCTGCGTCGCCGCCGGGCCCGGCTCCGGCGCCGAGGCCTCCCCCGCCGGCTCCTCCGCCGCATCCTCGCGGCGGGCCGCCGCCTTCTTCGGCCGCCCCGCCGGCTTCCGCGCCTTGCGCGCCGGCGCCGGCGCCGGCGCCGGCTTCGGCTCCGGCAAATCCTCATCCCCCAGCGCCAGCACCGCCTGCTCCGCCACTCCGCGCGGCTCCGGCGCCGCCTCCG
>JAHDSS010000252.1 GCA_018432565.1 Kiritimatiellia bacterium | reverse complement strand
GATGAAATAGCTGTCCTGAACCGCGACGCCGTTGCTGGCCCCCTGGATCCGAAGATCCCGCAGACGAATACCGTGGGTTTCCGTCAGCTCGAATGCGTTCACCGAATCGTCCGAAAGGAAGAATAAACTCCCTCCCTGCCAGGTGTTCGTGCTGCCCTGCACCGTCACCTGCCGTCCCGGATCCTGCACCGGGTCGCCGGCGTCCAGATCACCGATCACCGTCGGTTCGGACGGCGCATACACCCCGGTGTCCACGTAAATGGTGTCGCCCGATTCCAGATTGTAGGTGTCCAGGATTTCCGAAATCCAGCGCTTGGGCGAATCCCGCGATATGCCCGTGTTGGTGGAATTCCCGGCCGCGGTGCAATACACGTCGGTGCTGTCGCTGATATCGTCGTTGACATAATACGCGATCGGCGAATTGTGCAGGACGAAATTCAGTTCGCTGGTGGCGGAAACCGCCTCCTGCTCGCTTTCCGCACGCCACAGGGCCAGCGGCGACGTGTTCGGGGAGAGACTGGGACTGTTCCACATCACGCCGCCCAGGCTGGCGGGCAGATTCGAGGCCACCACCGTCCAGTGGCTTCCATTGTCCGCCGACACGGACAGCCGGACCGTGTGGCCCGTGGCCTGCCCCGAAGCCACCCAGTTCAGGGCCACCTGTCCGGAGGCCACGCCCCCGCGGTTCAGCGTCAGCAGGTGCAGGGCGGAATTGGTAGGCGATGCCGACGCCTCGGCCGAGCCGCCGAACAGCCCAATATTGACCCGTGCACCGTTGGGCGACGGCTCGTTGGTCCAGGCCGCGGAACCGGGCCAGCCCGCGTCCACCAGCGGGGACGTCGTGATATCGTTGGTCCAGATCTGTAGCGCCGGATCCCAGCGGCCTTCCGGCGCCTGGGTCCGCAAATGGAAATCCAATGCCGACGGAGCAACCATCTGCGGCTCGCTGTCGTGGGAATGCACATCCTGCCCCGATGCGGCCGCCCAGGACCCGACCGTTTCATAGATCACCGGAACGGGCGACTCGTACCGCGGCAGAATCCGCCGGAACACCCGTCCGCCATCTCCCAGCCAGATCGCATTGTAATCCGCCTCCAAGGTGGCCGTGGTGGCCATTTCATAGACATAATGCCCGGGACGAACCGACAGGATGCTGTTGCGCACCGTGGCGCGGTGATCTCCCCCCACCTGCACGCCGTATCCCGCCAGATTCCACAGCACGTTGTGTTCGAGCACGGGATACACCATGCCCGACAGAGTCCGGTCAAACCGCCCCACGTCAATGCCGTTTTCCGTGTCGTACACGGCGCAATGCGCCACGCGCAACCGGCTGCCGCCATAGAGCTGGAACGCCGTCGTCGCCTGCCCCACCGCCAGCCATTCCGCCTCCACCCCCAGGCTGTTGTTAATGGATACCGCCGTGCCCAGCGTGTTGGACACGGTGATGTTCCGCAACTGCAACCCCACCGCATAGTCCACCTGAATGCCCACCGGGTTGCGCGAACGGTACAAAACCGTCCCGCTGGGAAAGGCATTGGTACTCCCCTGGATCACCACGGGATTGGTGGCCAGCGTGCCGGCAGAGTCCGCCTGGGTGATACGCCAGGGCGCCACCGTGCGATAGTCGCCGGAATCAACAAAGACGATGTCGCCTCCCTCCAGGTCGTACTTTGCCAGCAGGGCGTTGAGATCCGCCATGGGCGCCGAGTTTGTCAGGCCGCTGTTGGCGTTGTTGCCGGGGGCCGTGCAGTATACATCGTTCACGAGATTTGTGTCCGTGTCGTTGACAAAGAAATGGAACGGCTGGTTCCGGACGGAGAAATACGAATCGCCTTCGTCCCAGCTGCCGTCGCTGCCTTCGATCCGCAGAACCCCCTGCACCGTCTGGTCCGCCAGAGTGGAATCCCAGATCCAGTATCCCAGCGATGCATCCACCCCGCTGGCCAATTCCACCCACGTATTGCTTGCCCCGCCCTGCGGCGAAAAATAAATCGTCACCAGGGCGTTGCTGGCAGCCCCTCTCGCCAGCCAGGTAATCCACACATGGGTGCCCGACGCCCGGCCTCCGTCATTGAAGCTGATCAGCGTCAGCGCCCCGTTGGTCGGAGTCTTCGAGGCTTCCGCCGTGTTGCCGTAGCGCCCCAGGTTCACCCTCCCGCCGTTGGGAGACGGTTCCCAGGCAAAGGCGGCATCCGGATCGCCGGCATCGATCAGCGGCGAGGAGACCGGGTCGTTGGTCCAGGCCTGCGCCGCCGGATCCCAGCGGCCTTCCTCCGCCTGGCTCTGCAGGTGGAAATCTCCTCCGATCCTGTCGGCAAACACCGGCTGGTGCGACAGGCTCCTCTGGTCGTTCCCGCTTTCGGCGGACCATTTGCCGACCGAATCGAATTCCTGGGGGAACCCGCTGGTATTGGTATAGGACAGCGCGGCCAGCGCCCCCCCCTCCAGATACAGGTTGTTGAAATCGGCCTGCAGCCGGCCCCGCTGTTCATATACGGGCACGCGCAGCCCGTACGCCCCCAGAATGCAGTTGCTCACCGTCACAAAGGAATCCGGCTGGGTTCCCGTGTTGTTGTCCGACGACTCATTCACGTGGATCTGGGCCAGCCGGTTCGACCAGAGCGTTCCGTGCTCCAGCCGGGTGTTGAAGGAGGCATAGCTGGCCACCCCGTTGGTCGCCGCCCAGGCCACCGAAAAATGGCGAAGGAAGACATTGGAACTCTGCGAAATGTGGATGCCGTCCATGCCGCCCCGGATGTCCGCCTGCTCCAGCGTGATGTCTTCCGACTGGCGGATGGCCGCCGCGGCCGCCGGCCAGGACTGGGGCGCAAACCGGAGGTTCCGGAGCGTAACGCCCCGGGCCTGTTCCAACGACAGCCCGGTGTTTTCCAGCAGGGCCCCCGGATAGTTCGTGCTTCCCTCGATCACGACCGGATCGGCTTCCGTTCCGCTGTCCAGATAGCCAATCCCGGCGGTGGCCGTGTACACGCCGGTATCCAGCCGGACCGTGTCGCCCGGCTCCAGATCATAGCGGGACAGCACTTCCGCCAGCGACGGCAGCGGGGAAGCCGACGTCAACCCGGTGTGATTGGTCGAGCCGGCGACCGAACACCACAAGTCGTTGTTCGTGTCCGCATCGTTCACGTAATAGATCAACGGCTCGTTGTGAATCAGGAAATCCCGGGCGGATTCGGTCTCGACTCCGGCAATCTGGCCGTGGCGGACGCGCCAGCGCGCCGCCGGCGTGGACAAATTGGTGGTGGTGTTCCAGGCATAGCTTCCCGCGATGGCGGTGTTGGTCCCGATCACGCGCCACCCGTCCTCCGACGCGCCGCTGTTGGTGGACAGCCAGATGCTGACGGTGCCATTCGTAGCCCCGCCCCGCGCCTGCCATTTCAAGCTGACCGTATTGCTGACCACGCCGCCTTCGTTCAGCGTCAGGAGGACAAAGGACGGCTCCTCCGGCGATCGGCTGGCCTGCTCTGTTCCGCCGTACACGCCCAGGTTGAGCCGGTTCGTTTCCACCCCCGGGTCCGACAGCGGATCCGCCGCATCCACCAGCGGCGAGGTCACGTCATCGGTTACCCAGTTGGTCACGCTCCAGTCCCAACGCCCCCCCTGGCTCTTCGGATGCAAATCTCCGCCCGCCAAATCCGCAAATAGCGGGTCCGCCGACAGCGAATGCCCATCGCTCCCGTTCCAGTCCTGCCAGGTGTTGAGATGATCGAACGACAGCATGCGAACACCAAAAGGAACCGTACGCTCCACCCGGGCGAATTCCGTGTCGCCGGCCCGGTAGTAGGCATTGTAGTCGGTTTGCAGAACTCCCGCCTGGGTTTGGAAGATCACATCCTTCGGTCCGTTCGCCACCAAGACGCTGTTGCTCAGGGTCAGCGTTCCCGACTGCACGCCGACCAGGGTTCCCGTCGCCACAGCCAAACCGCCGGTTCCGGCCGGAAGACTGGAGATCACTCCGTTGCGCCAATGGTTGGTGGCCGGCGCCGCCTGGGAACTCGCGGCCGTGACATGCAGCCCCGTCCGCATGAAATCCAGCGCCGCGCAGCGGATGAATTCGTTCTGATCGGAGCGGACCCCCAATTCAAATCCGTTGCCCCTGGCCCTCACCGACCGCACCTGGAACGCGCGGTTGGAACTCGATTCCGTCAGCACCAGCCCCCGCTGCCCGCCATGCAGCCGCAGATCGCGCAGATCCACAAACCGGCACCCGTCCAGTTCCAGCACCGCTCCGCTGCCGGAATTCGTGAACACCGTGCCGCCGGCCGCTTCGTTGGTGCTGCCCTGGATCACCAGCCGGTTGGTCGCGCCGATGGACGGAATGGCCATCACCAGCGGCGTGGACCGCGGATAAAGGCCCGTATCCACATAGACCGTGTCGCCGTGCTCCACCTTGTAGCGCCCCAGCAGCGTCTCCAGGGAATCCAGCGGGGAATCCGGCGTCAGTCCGGTATGCCCGGCGCTGCCCGCCGCCTCGCAATACACGTCTCCGTTGGTGCTGGAGTCATTGACATAGTAGGCTACCGGATCGTTCTTGATCGCGAAATAGGTTTCGGTCTGCCCGATGATCGGAGGATCGTTGGTGGTGGTCCGGACCTCCCACACCCCCATGGCCGTGCTGGGGAAGTTGGTGGTGATCCACGAAATGCCGTCCAATCCGTCGTCGGCGTACAGCCCGGTGGCGATGTTGGTACAGCTGCCGCCTCCGTCCCAGGAAAACCGGACTTCGACCGGCGTGGCGCCGCCCATGTTGATGAAAGCCCAGTACAGGGTGGCCTCTCCCCGGATCGTCCCGCCGTCGGACATCGTCAACGGCACCAGCGCCCCCGTTTCCGGACTCTTGCTGGCCTCCGGCGTGTCGCCGTACAGCCCCACGTTGACTTTCCCGCCGTTGGGCGCCGGCTCGTTCGTGGGCGCGGCATCGCCCAGGTCAATCAGGCGGGACGACACCGCGTCGTTGGTCGTAAACGCACCCTCGACTGGATCAAACCGCCCGTTTTCGCTCAACAGATGGAAGTCGTAGCCGTCTTCATCGGCAAACCGGGCGGCATAGCCGAAACTGCT
>JAHDSS010000436.1 GCA_018432565.1 Kiritimatiellia bacterium | reverse complement strand
GATCGCGTTCAACGTCATCGCCCAGATTGGCTCCGAGGCCAAGGACCTGCCCGGCTACACCTCCGAGGAAGCCAAACTCGGCCGTGAAACCCGCAAGATCCTCGGCGACGACACCATCCGCGTCGTCTCCACCTGTGTGCGCGTCCCGGTCGTCAACGGCCACAGCATGGCCGTCCACGTCGAGTTCCACAACCCGCTCTCCCCCGAGCGCGCCCGCGAAATCCTCGAGAAGACCGACGGCGTCCAGGTCGTCGACGACCTCTCCAAGTCCGTCTTCCCGACCCCGCTCGACGCCACCGGAAAGGTTGACGCCCTCGTCGGCCGCATCCGCAAGGATCCCTCGGTGGACAACGGCCTCTCGCTGTTTGTCTCCGGCGACAACATCTGGAAGGGCGCCGCCCAGAACGCCATCCAGATCGCCGAAAAGATGATCGAGATGGGCCTGAAGTAGGCCCGGAGGCGCTACCGCTTGCGCGGCTGGCGGGCGGCGGCGCCCATCAGGGCATAGACGAGCCGGGCGGCGGCGAAGTCGGGATGATGCAGGCCGCGTATCGGCGCCAGTTCGACGACATCGAACCCGACGATGGTCTTCCGGGCCGCCGCGGCCTCGATCAAATTCATCGCATCGTACCAGCCCAGGCCGCCGGGCACCGGCGTGCCGGTCGCCGGCATCACGGACGGATCCAGCCCGTCGAGATCGAACGTAATGAAGACCTGCTTCGGGAATCCCTTCGGAATCCAGTTCTTCGGCAGCTTGCCGGCGGCAATCGCGTCGGCGTCATAGGCGGCAATGGTCTTCCGGTTCGCCGCGCGGCAGTCGGCCTCTTCCTGGCAATAGGCGCGGGTGCCGAGCTGGACAATCGGAAAGCCCAGCTCATGGATCCGGCGCATGACGCAGGCATGGGAATATTTCGTCCCTTCGTAGGTGTCCCGCAGGTCGGCGTGGGCGTCGAAATGAATGAACCCGATGTCCGCCCCGGCCGCCTGGAATGCGCGCGCCGCGGCCTGGGTCACGGTATGCTCGCCGCCAAGCACAGCCGGCACCGCGCCGCAGCGCAGCGCTTTCGCCACCGCCTTCTGAATTGCATCGATCCAGCGTTCTTCCAGGCTTTTCTTTCCGGCGGCGGGTTTTACCGCAGGCTGCGTATGGATGCCGAGGTCGCCGGGACAGCTGCGCCCGTCGAAATCCTCGAGCTGCCCCGACGCCTCCAGGATGGCGCGCGGCCCCCTGGCCGTGCCGCCGCCATACGAAACCGTCGTCTCCATCGGCGCGGGAATGACGTGGAAGAACGCCTTCGCCGCCGGCGTGTTGGGATAGCCGCTGTCGAGAAAGGACGGTGTTTTCATGGCGTAAGGAGTTTAAGGTTCAACATCGGCAGCGCAGCCATCATTCGTTGATCCGTGGTGGCCACGAGGGAACACCCCGACACCAGGGCCGTCGCCAGATGAATCCCGTCGGCCGTGCGCAGGGCAACGGCGGGCTTGGCGGCATAGCAGAGCCGGGCCAATGCCACCGCCTGCTCCAGTACATCGGCCCCCACCGGCAACAACTCAAACCGCCCCTGTTTCACATGACGCTCAACGTGCTTCAAGAGGCGCTTGGCCGAACCGGACCGGACTTCACCGCGCAGTTCTTTCTGAAGCAACGCATAGGCCAACTCGGCCTGGAGCAGGCTGCTGGACAGGCAGGGCCCTGTCTCCTGCGCCAGTCGCTCCTGCCAATGGTCCGAATCCGGTTCGGCCGCATAGAGCTTGATGACGCAGGACGTATCCCAATAGATCATGCCCGTTCCTCGCGAACGGCGTCGAGCGCCGCGCTGTCCGGCCGGGAAGATATCCGGGTGTGCTGCGCACGCAGTTTTTTAAGTTCACGGAGCCAGGACTGGCGGGAATCCAGTTCGTGACGCCGCGGAGAGACCGCCTGCAGGCGGACCTTGGGCTTGCCGTGGACCGTAATCACCACGTCTTCCCCGCGGGCGGCCATCTCCACCAGTGCGCTCAGACGGGCTTTTCCTTCTCGCAATGTGGTAATCATGTGACTACTGTAACTACACTGGTGCCGGTTGTCAAGTTGCGCGCCTTGGAATTCACAGCCGCGAGAGGAAGTCGCCGTAGCCGAAGGTTCGGACGGGGCGCCTTCGCCACAGCCATACGAAACCGCTCAAAGCAGAACCGGTCAGGCGTTGGCTTTCTCCAACTCACGTGCGATGAGCACTTTGATCAACGACTGCCTGGGCACCCCCAGGCGAGTGGCTTCCTTGTCCAGCGACTGGATCATCCAAACGGGAAAATCCACATTGACCCGTTTCTGCTCCTGCCCGGGCCGCCGGGCCTTGGACAAGTCCAGATGCCGGAGAATCTGGCTCCCCTCATCGAAGGCCTTATCGAACTGCTTCGCTTTCATACAACTCCACTTCTTCCTTCCGTGCCCGCCGGACGGATATAATCCGCACCTTGTCCTGGCGATAGGTGATCACGGCGGCCCAATGCCGGCCTTCAATTCGTCCAATCACCAGAACTCTCGGTTCGTCGCTCGTTCTAGCCGGCACTTCAAGCCGATCGCTGTCGTCCCACAATGGTTGGGCCTGAACAAAATCGATGCCGTGCTTGACTCGATTGGCCGCGCTTTTCCGAGGGTCGAACTCGAATTCCATGGTATAATTACTATACCATAAAGGTGTGGGTGTCAACCTCGGCGTTACAGTCTCGAGAGGAAGTCGCCGTAGCCGAAGGTTCGGACGGGGCGGAGGGCGCCGCCCTGCTCGCGCAACGAGATGGACGGCAGGCGGATGCCGTTGAAGGTGGTGGTCTTGACCATGGTATAGAGCGCCATGTCTTCGAAAACAAGGCGGTCGCCGGGGCGCAGCGGGGCGGCAAAGGAGTACTCGCCGATGACGTCGCCGGCCAAACACGACGGCCCCGCCAGCCGAACGGCGCAGGGCTTTTCTCCGGGCTCCCCTCCCCGGTCGGCACCGGGGCCGGGGACGGGCGCGCCGTCCCAGTCCGGATCGCGGAACACGCGCGGGCGGTAGGGCATTTCAATGACGTCGGGCATGTGACAGACGCAGGATGTGTCGAGGATCGAGATGTCCATGTCGTTGCGCACCACGTCAAGCACGGTGGCGACGAGCACGCCGGCGTTGAGCACCCAGGCCTCGCCGGGTTCGAGGTACATCTCCGCGCCCGGATGCCGCTCGCGGAATCCGTCCAGCGCGCGGCACAGGCG
>JAHDSS010000313.1 GCA_018432565.1 Kiritimatiellia bacterium | reverse complement strand
CGTCCTGCAGAAACATGCGGATCTTGCGCTGTCTTTCCATGCTGATGCGGCTGGCGGTGACGTTGGCGATGCAGCCGTTTTCAAAGCGCAGGCGCGCGTTGGCGATGTCCTCGCTCTTGCTGAGCACCGGCACCCCGACGGCGCGGATGTCCACCACCTTCGACTGAACCAGGTGCAGGATGATCTCCAGATCGTGGATCATCAGATCGAGAATGACACTGACCTCGGTCCCGCGCGGCAGCAGGCCGAAGCGCGGCGGCGGATACGGCGCGATGCGCAGCGCTTCGACGTACAGCGGCTTCTGCTTGGCGGGATTGATCACCGTCAGCACCGGGTTGAACCGCTCGACGTGGCCAACCTGCAGGATCACGTGGTGCCGCTGGGCGAGTTCCACCAGCTCCTCCGCTTCTTCCGTGCTGGCGGCAATGGGCTTCTCGACCAGGACATGCCGCCCCTGTTCGATCAGGCGGCCGGCCACGGCGCGGTGCTTGTCCGTCGGCACAACGATGTTCAGCGCCTCGCAGACCCCGGCCAGCTCGTCCACCGTCTTGTACGCCGCGGTGTGATAGCGTTCGGCGATTTCCCGGGCGCGCTTGGCGTCGGCGTCGTACACGCCGACCAGGTCCACGTCGTCCATTTCCGAATAGATGCGGGCGTGCCATTGTCCGAGGCTGCCGACGCCCACGACGCCGGTGCGGATTTTTCGGGACTCAGTCATGAGGCGGTTCCTTGGGTTCCGGGGAAGCGTCGGCGGCCGCGGTCGCGGCATCGAACGCCACAAAGGCGAGACCCTGCCGGTCGGCTTCGGCCACCAGGTTGTCGCGGGCCAGGAGGATCGTGCGGTTGGCCTCGACGGCCAGGCAGGAGATCCGGGCTTTCTTCAGGCTCTTGAAAGTGCGTTCCCCGATGATGGGGATGTCGAAGCGCATGTCGTGACCGCGCTTGGCGACCTTGACCACCACGGCCCCGGGACCGCCCAGCCGGCCCGCCCGCAGAATGGTCTGGTCGGTGCCTTCGAATCCCTCGACCGCCAGAATCGTGCCTTCCTTGACCACGACCGTCTGGCCGATTTCCAGCCCGCTGGTCACCTT
>JAHDSS010000060.1 GCA_018432565.1 Kiritimatiellia bacterium | reverse complement strand
TCGAGCAGGAACTGCGGATGGAGGGCCGATTCGAGGGGTTGCGGATCGTGCTGGGGCGGGTGCAGGACCGCACCCTGATGGCCAGCGTCTTCGACCGCTACCGCCCGCATGTCGTCTTCCATGCCGCCGCCTGCAAGCATGTGCCGATGGTGGAACTGAATCCCCGCGAGGGCATTCTGAACAATGTGCTGGGCAGCCTGACGGCGATGGACATCGCCGAAGAGTACGGGGCGGAGCGGTTCGTGCTGGTGTCCACCGACAAGGCGGTGCGGCCGACCAACGTGATGGGCGCCAGCAAGCGCGTGGCGGAAATCGCCCTGCAATCGCGCCCCGCCGGCAAGACGCGCTTCATGGCGGTGCGTTTCGGCAACGTGCTGGGTTCGTCGGGGTCGGTCATCCCGCTGTTTCAGCGTCAGATCCATGCCGGCGGGCCCGTGACGGTCACGCATCCGGACATCACCCGCTATTTCATGATGATTCCCGAGGCCTGCCAGTTGATTCTGCAGGCGGGAGCGATGGGCGAAGGCGGAGAAATTTTCATTTTGGAGATGGGCACGCCGGTGCGGATCGCCGACATGGCCCGCGACATGATCCGGCTGTCCGGCAAAGTGCCGGACCAGGACATTCAGATCGTCTATACCGGATTGCGGCCCGGCGAAAAGCTTCACGAGGAACTGATCACGCAGGGGGAGGGCATCGTGGCCACGGCGCACGAGAAAATCATGGTCCTCCGGCGCGACGGGGCGGGCGGACCGGAGGCGGCCGCCGACCGGACGGTGCGCGCCCAGATTGACCGGCTGATTCAGGCGGGGGATGCGTTCCAGGCGGAGCGGATCCGCTCTGTCCTGAAGGAAATCGTTCCGGAATACGCCCCGGCGCCGTCCGGTCCGGGGGCATGAGTCCGGACGGGTCCACGGCCTGCTGGCGCCGGCGGCCGCAGGTGTCCGCGTGCCGGGAGGGGGACAACCTCATCCTGTTCGATCCGGATGCCGGCCGGGAAAAGGTCGTCAACCGCGCCGGACATGCCGTCTGGGACGCCATGGATGGTGCCGCCCGGACCGAGGACCTGGCGCAGGCGCTGGCCCGCCGCTACGACGTTCCGCTGACCGAGGCGATCCGGGCCGATGCCGCGGAATTTGCCGAAGAACTGCGGCGGGACGGTTTTGCCGAGACGCTGCACGCGCCGGCTCCGGTTCCGCTGCCGCCGGAGGACTGTTCCGAACTGAAGGAAGCGCCGCGGAACTTCGATTTGTCGCTGACCGGCCGATGCAACCTGCGGTGCGCCTACTGCTTTTACGCCGACGAGATGGTGGGTCGCGCCGATCTGCCGGCCGACCGGTGGAAAGCGTTTTTTGCCGAGTTGAAAACCCTGGCGGTCCGGGGGCTGACGCTGAGCGGCGGCGAGGTCTTCCTGCGGCCGGATCTGTGGGAACTGGCGGATGCGCTGATCGACGGGCGCATGCGCTACAGCCTGCTGACCAACGGCACGCTGATCACGGACAAGACGGTGGGGGAACTGATGCGGGAGGGGCGCCGCCGCCGGCTGGATTCGATCCAGGTTTCGATCGATGGTTCCTGCGCGGCGGTGCACGATGCGTCGCGGGGCAACGGGAGCTTTGAACGGGCGCTGCGCGGCCTGCGCCTGTTGAAAGCGGCCGGCCTGCCGGTCACCGCCCGCGTGACGGTGAACCAGCACAACGTGGACGATCTGGAACGCGCGGTTCGCCTTCTGCTGGATGACGTGGGGCTGGCCCGGATCGGCACCAACGACGCCATGCCCATGGGGACGGGCTGCGCGCATCGCCAGGAAGTCGTGCTGACGCCCGCGCAGCGCGTGACGGCGATGGACACGCTGGTGCGGCTGGAACGGGAATATCCCGGCCGCATCCAGGCCTCGGCCGGTTCCCTGGCCCTGTGGCACATGTTCCGGGAAATGGAGGAAGCCCGGGCCACGGGCCTCAAGACCCGGCGCTGGAAGATGGGGTGCCTGTCTTCCTGCGGGTGCATGTTCGCCAAGCTGGCGGTGCATCACGACGGCATGATTGTGCCGTGCAACATGCTGGCGGCTGCCTCGCTGGGCCGGATCGGCGAGACGCCCATCCGCTCCATCTGGCAGGACCACCCGTTGCTCGTGGACATGCGCCGACGGGGGCGGATCCCCATGGAGCAGGTCCCCGGCTGCAAAGACTGCGAATGGGCGCCGTACTGCAGCGGCGGCTGCCCGGCGGCGGAATACACCCGGACCGGCGAGATGAACGTGGCGAATCCGGAGTGTTGTTACCGGAAGTTTCTACAGGAGACAGGGGACAGGGGACAGGGGACAGGAGGCAGGAGACAGGAGACAGGAGACAGGGGACAGGAGACAGGGGACAGGGGACAGGGGACAGGAGGCAGGGGACAGGAGGCAGGGGAGGAGTAGAAGATGGCACAAACGATTAAAGAGCTGGCTGTGTATCAGAAGGCCTATGATCTGGCGATGCGGGTATTTGAAGCCAGTAAAAGCTTTCCGCCGGAAGAGCGGTATGCGCTGACCAGCCAGATTCGTCGGTCTTCCCGGTCGGTGTGTCTGAATTTGCGCGAAGCCTGGGCTAAACGCAGGTACGAGGCGCATTTCATATCCAAACTGACCGACTGCGATGGGGAGAACAACGAGACAGACTCATCGCTCGATTTTGCACGGGACTGCGGTTATATCAGCGAGGACAAGCATCGGGAGCTGCTCGAACTGAATCGCGAGGTTGGGAAAATGATCGGTTCGATGATTAAAACCCCCGCTCCGTTCCTGATCCCATGACGGCATCTCCCGACCCCCTGTCCCCTGTCTCCTGTCTCCTGACGTTTCGCCTGCGAAACGACGTGGCCATCGAGGACTTCGGCGGGCGGTCGCTGGTGCTGCTGGCCGGGGCGCTGGAACTGCGGGAGATCAATGCGGCGGCGCGCCGCCTGGCGGGGCTTCTTGACGGAAAGCGGACGGTGGCGGATATTGCCGCGGAAACGGGGATGCCGGTTGGCCCGGTGGCCGCGGCCCTGCTGGAGATGGAACAGCAGGGCGTGGTGCGGCGGGTGGTGAACTGGAGCAAGGAAAGGCGTGAACCCATGAGCGAAGCGAGATACCTGGCGGATCCGGATGTGTCCTTCCGGACGGAAGGCGACGACGGCGGGCTGCTGTACAACGCCGAAACGGACACGCTGGAGGTCATCAATCCCGTGGCGGTGGAAATCTGGAAGCACCTGTCGGCGCCGCATACCCGGGCGGAGGTGGCGGCGCATCTGGCCGAGGTGTGCGAAGGCGCGGCGCCGGAGCAGGTGGAGCGGGACGTGGCGGAATTCCTGGACGGCATGGTCCAAAAGGGCTTCATCGGCGTGGTGGAGGAGCCCGCGTGACGGATCCCGCCGACACCTGCGACGGGTTGGACGAGCCGGCCGCGTCCGCTCCCGCGCCGGACATGCCGCCGGACGTGCCGGCCCTGAAAGTGTTTTATCTGTATCTCACCGCCGGCTGCAATCTGCACTGCCGGCACTGCTGGATCACGCCCACGTTCGTGCAGGGCAAGCCCGTTCCGGCCGAATGCCTCGATCTTGGCCGGTTGAAGGGGGCGGTGGCCGAAGGCAAACCGATGGGATTGTCGGCCGCCAAGCTGACGGGCGGGGAGCCCATGCTCCATCCGCAGTTCCGGGAGATCGCCGACTATTTGTCCTCCGAAGGGCTGGAGCTGTCGCTGGAGACCAATGGGACGCTGCTGGATCGCGACCTGGCCGTGCATCTGGTCCGGCATACCACGCTGAAACGGGTGGCGGTGAGCCTGGACAGCCCGGAGGAGCAGGAGCATGACCGGTTCCGGGGCAGGCCCGGGGCCTTCCGGGAGGCGGTGCGGGGCATTCGGTTCCTGGCGGAGGCCGGACTGCCGCCCCAGATCATCATGTCGGTGTATCGCGGCAACCTGGATCGGATCGAGGGGTTGATCGAACTGGCGATGAAGCTGGGGGCGTCTTCGGTGAAGTTCAATCCGGTGACGCATTCGGGTCGCGGGGAGGAGATCCATCGCCAGGGGCTGGGGCTGGATTTCGATGGACACCTGGCGCTGATCCGCCGCATCCGCGGACCGCTGCAGGACCGGTATCCGATCCATCTGGGGGCGATGGTGCCGCCGGCGATGTCCACGGTGAAGGAACTGCTCCGCTACGGCGGGGAGGGCGCGGGCTGCCATGTGCGGCACATTCTCGGCATCCTGGGCACGGGCGAAATGGCGTTGTGCGGCATCGGGCGCAGCATTCCGGAACTCTGTTTCGGGCGGCTGGGGCAAGACCGCCTGCGCGAGGTCTGGATGACCCATCCGGTGCTGGTGCGGATGCGCGAGGAACTGAAGGGGCCGTTTCCCGGCGTGTGCGGCGATTGCCTGCACGCCGGCCGCTGCATGACCCACTGCCTGGCCCAGAACTACGAAGCCTGCGGCACGCTTGTCGCCCCGTCGCCGCTCTGCGCCGAGGCCGTGCGGCGGGGCGTTTTCCCCGCTACGCGCAGGAGACAGGGGACAGGGGGCAGGGGACAGGGAGCAGGGGGCAATAGATTATAACGACATTTCCGATAAAACCAGGGCTTTAAAATGTCTACTGTCTCCTGTCTCCTTCCTCCTGAAACCGGCCTCTTCCTTCACGCGTCCTCCGTGGTGGTGGATGGCGGGGCGGTGCTGTTTCTGGGACATTCGACGGCGGGGAAAAGCACCCTGGCCCGTCTGCTGGGGACGAAATGCCCGGTGCTGGCGGATGATGCGGTGCATGTCACCCGGTGCGGCCGGAGCGAATGGCGCGTGGTGGACGGCAGTTTCCGGTACGAAAACGATTGCCGTCCGGAAGAGTGGCCGCGGGAATTGAGCCGCCGGGCGGGCGCGGGAGCGGTCCGCCTGAAGGCCTGCTGCCGTCTGCACAAAGCGCCGGAGCTTCGGGTGGAACCCATGGAGCCGATCGAACTGGCCCGGCATTTACTGGATGCCGTGATGGAGATGGATCTGCAGCGGAAGGCCGGACGGGGGCAGGGTGCCGGCGAGGGTGCCGGGGCCGTTCAGGCCACTGTCCTGCAGATGCGGAAACGCTGGTTCGGCGAGGTGGCGGAGATCGCCCGGCAGGTGCCGGGCTGGCATTTGTGGTTCGATAAACAGACGGAAGCCGGGCGGATTCTTCACCGCATGGAAGAGGCAATCAGAGGCGCGGAAATTCAGAACTAGATGCGGCAGATTAAGATGCGCCTGTCAGACAGGCGGATGTGCCGACGATATGGCCGGATTCCAGATGATCCGGTCATTTTTAAGGCTCTGGTTTGGAAAAGTTGGGCAGGAGTTCTGGAACAAGGGGATGGTTTGACAACACATAGAAATAGCCATAACTGGCTATCCTTTAACAATAAATTAACACTATAACGTTCGCCAAACAAAACGACACGGTGCATTGTATTGAAAGGGATAAGGAGGCATCGGCCCGTTGTGTATCATTGAGAAACACGATGGGTTGCGGGCTTCAATATTTTTTCATGCATGCAATGCGCAAACGTTATCCGTTTACATCCTATGGCCTGGCCGCCACGATAGGCCTGTTGCTGGCTTGTTGGCCGTTGGAGGTCATGGCGGCGAATCCGGACGGGGCGTTGCGGGTGGAGATCATCACGGCCTATAACCTGGTGGTGGATTCCAATGCGGCACCCCGTCGTCCTATGCGCCGGAATCGGCCTACATCGGGGCGCAGTTCTGCAATGACGGGGACACGGCGCTGACGAATGTCTGGGCGTACATCGGCGATCTGGGGGCGGGGAGGCCGGGGATCTATCCGAGCCGGGTGCACCCGGGGCTGACGGGGCCGCTGCCGGGCGGGGCCTTTGCGCTGACCCACGAGGGCGGGGCGATGGGGACGGACGATGCCACGCGCTACATCGGCACGATCCAGCCAGGCGAATGCGTCACGGCCTACTGGCTCGTGAGCTATCCGCAACTCGATGAAAACGGCGTTCCCACGTGGGGCACGAGCGTCAAGCCGGAAGACGACCTGTGGATGGAGGCCGACATCTGGGCCACGGCGCAGGCCGGCGCCGCCTATCTCCAGGCGGACGACACCCGCACCCTGACGTGCCGCAACGAGATTTCGGCCATGGCCAACAAGATCTGGCCCAACGGCGCCAACAAGGTGCCGCAGGAGTACCAGGATCTGCTGCAGCAGTACGCGCCGATGTGGACGAATACCTCGAGCTATGCCGAGCCGGGGGGGATCCTGCGAACCGAGGGCATCTGGTACGACCTGGGCAACGTGGGGGCGGGGTTCGACAATGACAACGACCTGGTGCCCGATCGCAACGCCTGGCTCCAGCCCGTGGGGGATCCGGGCCTGTTCGATCCCTCCTGCCACCGGCTGATCCGCACCTATGCCATGGTCATTGTCAAACTCAACGACGGGACCGAACAGGTGATTCTTGCGGAAGACCAGCTCTACTTCACCCAGATTCCCGAGGACAACCGGGGCGCGGTGGGCTACGTGATGTACGAGTTCATGGGGATCGGCTCGGGGTGCGTCAGCACGCTGACGCCCTACCAGGAGGTCGCCTCGGGCTACGACAACGAAAAATTCAACGGCGACTACGGCGCGCCGGGGCAGAGCCTCTACAGCACGACGTCGGCCGTGGCGCTGGCCAAGTCGGCCGATCCGCCCGCAACCCGCCCCGGGAGCAACATCGCCTACACGGTGTCGTTCACCAATTCCGGCGCGGCGAGCCTCGGCCGGCCGGAACTGGGCCTGCCGCTGGTGGTGCAGGATGCCATTCCGGAAGGCACGGTGTACGTGCCGGGCAGCGCCGCGGGCGCCAACGTGCTTCCGTCCGGCGTCTCGGCGTACACCGTCTATTATTCGACCAACAGCGGGGCGACCTGGCTGCTGAACGAGCCGGCCGCCGCCGCGACGGTGACGGACCTCCAGTGGTGGCTGAGCGATCCGCTGGAATCCGGCGCGGCGGGGATGGTGCGGTTTTCGGTGACGGTCAACACGCCCTGGCCTTTCCCGTCCCCGATTGTGCCCAACACGGCGGGCTTGAGCATGGGCAACACGGCGCCGTTTCTGACGGCGGACGCCCAGACCCTGCTGCTGGGCAACAATGCGCTGGGCGACACGGTCTGGCGGGACGACGGCGCGGGCGGCGGCATGCTGGGCAACCAGCTCCGGGACGGCGCCGAAGCGGGCATCACGGGGGTGACGGTCCGGCTGTACTACGACACCACCGGCGACGGGGCGGCCGACTATCTGTTCGCCACGACCAATACGGGGACCAGCGGATATTACGCCTTCACCAATCTGCCCGACGGAAATTTCATCGTGGAAGTCGAACCCTCCGACCCGGACGTGCCGTTCGGCTACACGCCCACGACGCCGGCCACGTATCCCATCGCGCTGGATCCCGCCCGGACCAACGTCAATCCCGTCGTGGACTGGACCGCCGACTTCGGTTTCGCCCCGGCGCTGACGCTGACGAAGGAATTGATCAGCACCAACGCCTTCCGCGAGGGCCAGTTGGCGACCTATCACCTCGTCGTTTCCAACAGCCTGCCCGGCGACGGCTCGGGCAGCGGTTCGCCGGCCACGTTCTATTCCTGGGCGGAATCCGGCTTCAACGAAAAGCAGGACGAGTGGTTCACGGCGACGAACGTTTGGATTCCGCCGGGGCCCGACGGGCGCTACGCCTCGAACAACTTCGCGGCCGCCTCGAAAGTGATGACCGTGTCGAATTTTTATTTCGACGCGCAGATGGGCGCCGTGTCCGGCGTCTCGCTGGTGATGCCCATCGTGGTAGTTCCCCCGATGGGCGACGACGATTCGCTGACGATCGATATCGCAACCGGCGTGCCGGCCACCACGCGCTACAACCAGACGTTCCTGGTGACGAACAACGTCACCGGCGTCTGGACGATCCCGATGACGGGCACCTACGCGTGGTCGTGGGCCGATTTCTCGACCAACTGCACCGTGACCCTGACCGCGCGCAAGAACGCCGGCGGCGCGACGGCCGGCTGGATGCTGCTGGATGCCATCGGGTTCAAAATCGAAACCGACGCCACCGTGGGCGAAGCCGGCCCGACCACCACGCTGGACCCCGTGCCGCTGGCCGACCGCTACGACGCCGATTTGTTCCAGTTCATCGGCGCCGAGCCGCCCATCACCGGCGTTTCGACCAGCGGAACGCCGCCGCTGACGGTGGGGCAGCTCTATTGGGACAACGTCGGACCGGTGTATCCCGGCGGCACGTCGTCGGTGGCCGTCACCTTCAAGCTGCTTGAACCGCCCAACAATACCAACGCGACCGTCACCAACATCTGCTGGACGACCAACGCGATGTTCACCAGCGGCCTGCCGGCCAACGACCAGACCGCCCAGGTCGTCAACGTTTTGCTGCCCGCGGCGACGCTGGGGGATTACGTCTGGCGCGATCTCGACGGCGACGGCGTGCAGGACGCCGGCGAGCCGGGCGTGCCCAACGTGGCCGTCTCCATCACGCCGCCGGCCGGCATCGATTTGGGTCGGGGCGCGGGCCTCGCCGTCACCAACTGGACGGACGAGACCGGCAGGTATCTATTCGAGTCCATCCCGGCGACCGGCGTTTACACGGTGCGCGTGGTCACCGCCACGCTGCCCGGCGGCACCGGCGTCAACACCTACGACGAACGCGGCGCGTACGACAGCACCGCGGCCATCTACCTGAACGTCTATACCAACGGCACCAACAACACCCACCTGACCACCGACTTCGGCTACACGCTGGCCAGCACCATCGAGGGCACGATCTGGCACGACGCCGACGGGGGTCAGGAGACCTATCGCGAGGACGGCGAAAACTGGATGACCAACGTGACGGTCTATCTGTGCGCCGGCCCGTCGCCCTGCGGCCCCGGCGCCTCCATCGCCACCAACGTCACGACCTCCAACGGTTATTTCCGCTTCACCGGC
>JAHDSS010000040.1 GCA_018432565.1 Kiritimatiellia bacterium | reverse complement strand
TTTCCTGCTTATTCCCACTCCTTTTCATGTGTTCAGATTCATTTTGGTTGCGGCTCTGCCGCGCTGTGGTTGTTCCGGTTTCGGCTCTCCGTCTCATGCCGTCAGATACCGCCCGCCGCGTTCGCCGGTTTCCTGCCCGCCGCGCAACGTCAGCACGCCGTTGACCCACACTGCGGAAATCCCCTCGCAGAATTGATGCGGATTCTCGTAGGTCGCCAAATCCCGGAACGTGGCCGGATCGAGCACCACGACATCCGCAAAAGCGCCGGCCCGGATCGCGCCGCGGTCTGTCAGTCTAAACTGCTCTGCCGGCAGGCTCGTCATCTTGCGCACCGCTTCGCCGACGCTCACGGTCTTCCCGTCCAGCGCCGCGCGCAGAAACCGCCCGAATGTGCCGTACGCCCGCGGATGCGGATGGTCATGGCTCAGCGGCCCCGTCGGCGAGCGGATCGAGGCGTCGGACCCGATCATCACCCACGGCTCGGCCAGGATGCGCCACAGGTTGTCTTCGCTCATCCCGAAGAATATGCCCCCCGTGAACAACTCGTCCGTCTCCATGAACCGCAGCGCCGCATCCAGCGGATGCAGCTTCCACGCTTCCGCCGCGTTCCGGATCGGCTGGCCCGCGAACCGCGCGTTGTCCGGATGCCGCGTGCTGCCGACCCAGACCCCCTCCCAATAGGCTTCCTCCCTCTCCGCCGCCAACTCCGCGCGGATCTTCGCGCGCTCCGACGGATCGCGCAGCCGCGCCAGGATCGCCGACCGTCCGCCCTGCGCCGCCCATTCCGGCAGGATCACGTCCAGGTCCGTGCACGACGCGGTGTAGGGATAGCGGTCCGACGCCACGGAGAGGCCTTCCGCCTGCGCCGCGCAGATGCTCTCCAGCGCCGCATCCAGCTTGCCCCAGTTGGCCCGCCCGGCGGTTTTCAGGTGCGAAATCTGCAAGCGCACGCCCGTCGCCCGCGCGACGTCCAAGGCTTCGTCGATCGCTTCCAGCAGCCGCCCCCCCTCGCTGCGCATGTGCGTGGCATAGATCCCGCCGCGCCTGGCCACCACCTTGGCCAGCGCCTGGATTTCCTCCGGCTGCGCGAACATCGCCGGCGCATACACCAGCCCCGTGCTCAGCCCCGCGCCGCCTTCCTCCAGCGCCTGCTCCAGCCATCCGCACATCTTCCCGATCTCGTCCGCCGTCGCCGCCCTCGGCTCGATTCCCATCACCGCCGCGCGGATCGCCCGATGCCCGATCAGCATCGCCGAATTCACCGCCGGCCGCTGCGCGTCCAGCAGCTCGCGGTATTCCGCCACCGAATGCCAGTCGCCGGGATAGGTCTGCTCCAGCCAGTCCGACGGCATGGTGTAGCCCGGCCGCCTCGGCGCCGCGCTCGCCCCGCAGTTGCCCGTGATCTCCGTCGTCACCCCCTGCCGGATCTTCGACGACGCCCCCGGCTCGATCAGCAAGTACGCATCCGAATGCGTGTGCACGTCCATGAAGCCCGGACACACCAGCAATCCCGCGGCATCGAATTCATTCGCCGTTTCCGCCCCCGCCAGATCCCCGACGGCGGCAATGCGTTCCCCCGCCAGACCGACATCCGCCCGCACCGGCTCCCCGCCCAGCCCGTCGGCCACCCGCCCTCCGCGCAAGATCCAGTCCATCCTCTTCATTCTTCGCACGCTACCACAACCCCCCGCCCCCGTCATCCCCGCCCCTCTTCCCGCCTCGTTTGTGCGCGCCTGCGACGTGAAGTCCATGCTGGCCTTTCTGCACCCCTCCGCAGCGCCGCAAAATAAAGGAGTTGCCTGAATCTCTTTATGGGCATATGTTCATTATCGGTTCGCTGCCCTGTCGGCAGCCGGCCATGAAAGAAAAGGAGCACCCCATGCCTAGACAAGATGGAACCGGACCTCAGAGCCAAGGTCCCCGCACCGGACGCGGACAAGGCCCCTGCTCAGGAGGCCAGACGCCAACCCGCCCCGGTCCGAATGC
Organism: Kiritimatiellia bacterium; assembly: GCA_018432565.1. Classification (GTDB taxonomy): domain Bacteria; phylum Verrucomicrobiota; class Kiritimatiellia; order CAIQIC01; family Lenti-01; genus JAAZFE01. The sequence goes on along the minus strand of JAHDSS010000040.1, from coordinate 3,162 downwards.
GTCCCTCCCGGCCGGCGCCGGGCGCGGACAGGGCGCTACCGGCCGCGGACTCGGCCGCCAGGGCGCCGGGCGCGGCCGCGGCGGCGGCCGCGGCGGCGGACGCAGCGGCGGACGCGGCGGCGGACGCAGCGGCGGATCCCGCTAATTTCCAACATCCCGTTCACCCAGCAAGGAAAACACCCATGAAAGTCGTCATCACCTCCAGCTCCCAGACCCTGGCCGAACCCATTGACATGCATTTCGGCCGCGCCAAATACTTCATTCTGGCCGATACCGAAACCGGTCACGCCACGGCCCATGACAACGCCCAGAACCTCCACGCCGCCCAGGGCGCCGGCATCCAATCCGCCGAAACCGTCGCCAAACTGGGCGCCGAAGCCGTCATCACCGGCAGTGTCGGCCCCAAGGCCTTCCGCGCCCTGCAGGCCGCCGGCGTCAAAATCGCCCTCGTCGAATCCGCCTGCCCCGGCACCGAGGCCCTCCGCCGGTTCAAGGACGGCGAACTGCCTGTGCTGGATTCCCCGAATTCGGAGGGCCACTGGGTCTGACCGGATGTTTTTCAATTGTTGCAACAAGTGAATTCACTTGTTGCAACATGTGAATACTCCGGACCCGGTTATTTCAATCTGTATATTCTGATCACGGCATGAGTTCCTCTCCCTCCATCGCCATTGCCAGCGGCAAGGGCGGCACCGGCAAAACCACCGTGGCCGTCCATCTCGCCGCATGGCTGGCCGGCCGGGGCCATGAGATCCAATACCTGGACTGCGATGTGGAAGAGCCCAACGGCCACTTGTTCCTGAAACCGGAAATCAAGGCCGCCGAACCGGCGGCCATCCCCGTCCCGGTCGTGGACATGAACCGCTGCACGGCCTGCGGAAAGTGCGCCGCCGTCTGTGAATTCAATGCCATCGCCATGCTGAAAAAGCCGATGGTCTTTCCGGAACTCTGCCACGGCTGCGGCGCCTGCACACTCGTCTGCCCCGTTGACGCCATCCGCGAGGAACCCCGGGACATCGGCACCGTCGAAACCGGTCTGGCCGGCCCGATCCGGTTCGCCCAGGGTCGCCTGAATGTCGGCGAACCCATGTCGCCTCCGCTGATCCGCGCCGTCAAGATCCGGCGGGACCCCGCCGCCATTGCCCTGTTCGACTCCCCACCCGGAACATCCTGCCCTGTGATCGCCACCGTGCGCGCCGCCGATTTCATCGTGCTTGTGACCGAACCGTCCCCGTTCGGACTTCACGATCTGACGCTGGCTGTGGAGACCTTCCGGCCGATGGGCCTGCCCTTCGGCGTGGTCGTGAACCGCGCCGATCCGGCGGATGAACGCGTCCAGGACTTCTGCCGCCAGCAGGAAATCCCCGTCCTGGCCGAACTGCCCGACGACCGGCGCGTTGCCGAAACCTATGCCCGCGGGGAACTCCTGTTTGACCGCCTGCCGGAATGGCGGGACCGAATGGCCGCTCTCTGGGCCCGCATCGAGGAACGCCTGTGAAGGAACTCGTCGTCATCAGCGGCAAGGGCGGCACCGGCAAAACCAGCCTCACCGCCTCCTTTGCCGCCCTCGCCCGGAAGGCCGTGCTCGCCGATTGCGACGTGGATGCCGCGGATCTGCACCTGATTCTGCAACCCGAGGTGCGCCGCCGCGAATCCTTCGTCAGCGGCCGCGAAGCCGTCATCCGGGAAGCCGACTGCGCCGGCTGCGGCCGCTGCGCCGCCCTGTGCCGGTTCGAAGCCATTTCCGCCGTCGCCCGCGATTCCGACGGCGCGCGCGTCTTCCGGATCGATTCCGCCGCCTGCGAGGGCTGCGGGGTCTGCACATGGAACTGCCCCGCCAAGGCCATCGATTTCCCCGAGCGCACCTGCGGCGAATGGTTTGTTTCGGCCACCCGCCACGGCCCTATGGTCCACGCCCGCCTCGCCCCCGGCGCCGAAAACTCCGGCAAGCTTGTCGCCCTCGTCCGCGAACAGGCCCGCGAAACCGCCAGGCAATCGAAACGCGATCTCGTCCTGGTGGACGGCCCGCCCGGCACCGGCTGCCCCGTGATCGCCGCGGTCACCAACGCCAACGCCATTCTGGTGGTCACGGAACCCACCGTCTCCGGCTTCCACGACCTGTCCCGCGTGCTGCAACTCGCCGCCCATTTCCGCATCCCCGCCGCCGTCTGCGTCAATAAATGGGACATCCATCCCGACATGGCCGACCGCATCGAGGATCAAGCCCGTTCGGCCGGCGCTGTCCCCGTCGGCCGCGTCCGCTACGGCCCGGAGGCCACCGACGCCCAGCGCCGCAAACTCGCCGTCGTGGAAGCCGGGAACAGCCCGCTCGCGGACGACATCCGCGTCGTCTGGCAGAACTGGCTGGACTCCACTGCCGAATCAGGCGAAAAGGAATCCCGATGAGCCGGTTCCGCATCACCGTTCTGTCCGATGATTGTGTCAGCGCCCGTTCCGCCCGAGGGGAACACGGCGTTTGCTTTCACATCGAAACCGGCGACCGCCGCATTCTGTTCGACACCGGCCAGGGGCTGGTCCTGGCGGACAACGCCCGCGCCCTGGGCATCGATCTCGGCGCCGTCGACACCCTGGTGCTCAGCCACGGCCATTACGATCACACCGGCGGCCTGCCGATCGTCCTGTCCGCCGTCCGCACACCGGTGGATGTCCATCTGCATCCCGATGCGCTACAGACTAAATTCCACGTCAGCGGCTCCCGGGCGCGTTCCATCGGCATTCCCGATGCCGCCCGACAGGCCCTCGACGGACCCAACGCCCGCCTCCTCTTCTCCCGCGACCCCGGCGAAATCGCTCCCGGCCTCTTCCGCACCGGCGAAGTGCCCCGGTCCCATCCCGAAGAAGCCCTGGCGGAACTGTTCCATCTGGATCCCGAAGGCTGCGTCGCCGATCCTCTTCTTGACGACCAGTCGCTGTACCTGGAAACCGCCAACGGCACCGTGGTCCTGCTGGGCTGCGCCCATGCCGGCGTCATCCATATCCTGGAACACGTCCGCCGCCTGAGCGGCAACCGCCCCATCCGCGCCGTGATCGGCGGCATGCACCTGGGAGGAGCCGGCCGGGACCGCATCCGGTGGGTCACCGATCAGCTGCGGCATTTCTCTCCCGCCCGGCTGGTCCCGATGCATTGCACCGGCCCCAGGG
>JAHDSS010000563.1 GCA_018432565.1 Kiritimatiellia bacterium | reverse complement strand
CCTATTTTTCGCTTTTGCATCCCCCTCCCCCTCCTCTATACTCCCCCCCGTTATTCAGCCCCCACTTGAAGGAGCCATCTATGAAATTGTGTGAATTCCTCCGCCCGGCCAGCCTGCCGGCCGCCCGCGACAATCTGCGCGAGCTCGGCGTGAAAGGCATGATCCTCGCCGGCGGTACTGCCCTCCACTTCATGCAGGACCACACCCCCGTCACCGCCGTGGACATCACCCGCCTGGGACTCTCCTACATCCGGCCCGACGGTGATTTCTACCGCATCGGCGCCACCACCCCCCTCTCCGACATCCAGCGCTTCCGCGCCCCCCGCTGGGCCATGCACGAAATCTGCCGGCGCATCTCCACCCACCAGATCCGCAACGTCTCCACCCTCGGCGGCAATATCTGCCGGGTCTTCCCCTGGGCCGATCTCCCCGTCGTCCTGCTCGCCATGAACGCCCGCATGGTCGTCTATTCCGGCCACGAAGACGAATTCACCGCCGACGAATACTTCGCGACCCAGCCCGCCAAGCGCTTTCTCGACGGCAACATCCTCACCTCCGTCAAGGTGCCCTCCCTCAAGGCCCACCACGGCTTCGGCTCCGTCAAGGTCGTCCGCACCGCCGCCGCCTTCAGCATGGTCACCATCGCCGCCGTCCTCGAACTCGACGGCGCGCAGATCAAGTCCGCCCGCGTCGCCGCCGGCAGCGCGCTGCCCTTCCCCCGGCGCCTCCCCGAAGTCGAAGAGGCGCTGATCGGCAAGGAAGCCGACCCGGCGGTGTTCAAAGAGGCCGCCGCCAGGGCCGGCGCCGCCGCCCCCTGGCGCAGCCGCGAGGGCATGACCCCCGAATATTCCCGGCACCTCGCCGAGGTGTCGATTCTGGATGCATTGGAGCGGGCCGCCACCTTCGCCCGCGGAAGGGCCGAATAATGAAAAAGAATCCCCAGACCGTCACGTTCACCATCAACGGCGAAAACAAAACCTTCATCACCGAGCCCGACGAAAAGCTCCTGGCCCTGCTGCGCCGCGAAGGCTACAAGGGCGCCAAATTCGGCTGCGGACAGGGCACCTGCGGCTCCTGCACCGTCCTGATGGACGGCCGCGCCGTCTATTCCTGCCTGCTCTACGCCATGCAGGCCGAAGGCCGCGAAATCCGCACCATCGAAAGCATCGGCAGCCACGACAAGCCCTCCGAATTTCAGCAGGAGCTCATTGACGGCGGCGCCGTCCAGTGCGGCTACTGCATCCCCGGCATGATCATGTCCGCCACCGCCCTCATGGAGAACGAAACCCACTTCGACGACGAAACCGTCCGCGAATACATGGACGGCAACCTGTGCCGCTGCACCGGCTACGAGAAAATCTGGGCCGCCCTCCGCCGCGTCCTCGACCGCCAGGAAGCCGCCGCCAAGAAGTGACCCCATGCGCCCTCTGTGTTCCATTCCGACTGTCCCCATTCTGAATTCTGAATCCTGAATTCTGAATACTGATAAGGAGCTCCCCATGACCACCAACCCCGCCGCCAGCTTCAAACAGGTCAACCACTCCGTCACCAAAATCGACGCCAAGCAGCTCGCCCTCGGCAAGAACTCCTACGTCGGCGATTTCGCCCCCCCCGATGCCCTCATCGTCAAAATGCTGTGGAGCCCCCACCCCCACGCCCGCATCAAATCCATTGACGTCTCCAAGGCCGAGAAAATGCCCGGCGTCAAGGCCGTCCTCTGGCACGGCAACGTGCCCCGGAACATCCACTGCACCGCCGGCCAGGGCTATCCGGAACCCTCCCCCTACGACACCTTCATCTTCGATACCAAGGTCCGCTATGTCGGCGACCGCGTCGCCGCCGTCGCCGCCGAGACCCCCGAGCAGGCCGAAGCCGCCCTCGCCAAAATCAAGGTGGATTACGAGCTGCTGACCCCCGTCTTCACCCTGGACGAAGCCATGGCCGACGGCGCCCCCGTCATTCACGACGAACCCGAAGCCTGCATCCCCATCCCGATTCCCTACGAGCCGAAAATCAACCTCGTCGCCAAGGTCGGCTGCGAGGCCGGCGACTTCGAACAGGGCATGAAGGACGCCGATTTCACCTTCGACGACACCTACGAGACCCCCTACGCCCAGCACTGCCCCATCGAGCCCTACACCTCGCTGGCTCACATCGATTCCTCCGGGCGCATCGTCATCACCACTTCCACCCAGGTCCCCTTCCACTGCCGCCGCATCGTCGCCCAGGCCCTCGGCATCCCCGTCCAGAAAATCCGCGTCATCAAGCCCCGCATCGGCGGCGGCTTCGGCTCCAAGCAGGAAATCCTCCTCGAAGACATCGTCGCCCTGGTCGCCCTGCGCACCGGACGCCCCGCCTTCTGGCAGTTCACCCGCGAGGAAAACTTCCGGACCGGCCGCACCCGCCATCCCATCCGCGTCCGCCTCCGCACCGGCGTGAAGAAAGACGGCACCATTACCGCCATCGGCATGGACTGCTGGAACAACACCGGCGCCTACGGCGGCCACGGCCTCACCGTCGTCTCCTGCTGCGGCTCCAAGGTCCTCCCCCTCTACCGCTGCGACAACATCCACTTCGACGGCAAGGTCTACTACACCAACCTGCCCGTCGGCGGCGCCTACCGCGGCTTCGGCGCCACCCAGGCCTTCTTCGCCATGGAATCCACCATCGACAAGATGGCCGAAGCCATCGGCATGGATCCCCTCGAATTCCGCCGCAAGAACCACATCCAGACCGGCGAAGGCTCCCCCGTCTTCGCCGCCCTCGGCGAAGGCAAGGAAGGCACCCCCATGACCGTCGGCTCCTGCGCCCTCGGCGAATGCATCGAAAAGGGCGCCGCCGCCATCGGCTGGCAGAACCGCACCGACTGGCGGGAGAAAACCGGCCGCTTCCGCCGCGGCATCGGCATGGCCTGCCTCATGCAGGGCTCGTCCATCCCCCACATCGACATGGGCGGCGCCTCCATCAAGATCAACGAAGACGGCTCCTTCAACCTCCTCGTCGGCGCCACCGACCTCGGCACCGGCTCCGACACCGTCCTCGCCCAGATCGCCGCCGAGGAACTCTGCACCACCACCGACAAGATGATCGTCTATTCGTCCGACACCGACATGACGCCCTTCGACGTCGGCGCCTACGCCTCCTCCACCACCTACCTCTCCGGCGAGGCCGCCCGCAAGGCCGCCGCCGACGCCAAGCGCCAGATCCTCAAAACCGGCGCCGAAATGCTCGACCTCCCCGTCGAAGACGTCCATTGCGAAGACGCCCACGTCCTCAATGCCGACGGCTCTAAAAAGGTCTCCTACGGCGACATCGCCTGCTACGCGCTCTACGCCAAGAACCAGTACCAGATCATCGGCACCGGCTCGCACTTCACCGAAAAATCCCCCCCGCCCTTCGCCGCCCACTACGCCGAAATCGAGGTGGATACCTGGACCGGCCTGATCAAGGTCCTCAAGTACGTCTCCACCATCGACTGCGGCACCGCCGTCAATCCCGCCCTCTGCGAAGGCCAGACCGAAGGCGGCACCCTCAACGGCATCTCCTACGCCCTCACCGAACAGTACCTGTTCAAGAACGGTCGCATGACCAACGCCTCCTTCGCCGACTACCATATCTTCTCCATGCGCGACAAGCCGCCCATCCAGGCCATCCTCGTGCCCTCCTACGAAGACACCGGCCCGTTCGGCGCCAAGAGCGTCTCCGAAATCTGCATCAACGGCCCCGCCCCCGTCTTCGCCAACGCCATCTACAACGCCACCGGCGCCCGCCTCTACGAATTCCCCTTCACCCCCGAAAAAGTCCTGCAGGCCATCCAGGCCGTGAAGAGATAAATCCGCTCGCTGCAGCGCACGCAGAGGCCGATCCGAGAGTTCAGGCCAGGGACCAGGCCGGCCGGTGAAAAAGCAGGCTTCCTGCCTTTTTCTCCAGCCCCTCTTTTTCGGTTTCAGTTCCCCCTCTGATCCCTCTGCGCCCTCTGCGGCACCGGCTGTTCACTTGGATATTGGTTATTCTCCCCTGTTCTACTGCCCCCTGCCCCTCCGCACGGGGGCCCATCCCCGTTTCACTGACCGCCCGGAAATAAAATACCGCGATTCAGTTGGCTGGCCCTTTTGGAGTGCGCGGGCATGACCGCGCTTTCTCGGGCCGCGACATGTCGCGGCCCCAAAGCGGCGTCATGCCGCCGCACTCCAAATCAAGT
>JAHDSS010000029.1 GCA_018432565.1 Kiritimatiellia bacterium | reverse complement strand
CGCTCACCCCAGCCCAAACCACTGCCCCAGCCGCCGCCAGACGCTCCGGGCCTGTTCCTGCCGCAGGCAGGCGTTCTTGTAGGCGCACAGCACCGCCCCCACCCCCGTCGCGTATTCCGGCCCAGACAGGTTCGCCGTCAGGCCGCTGACATTGCGCGGCCCGCCGATCTCGCACGGCAGCCCGAACACTTTTTCCGCCAGCTGGGCCACATTCTTCAGGTATGCCCCCCCGCCCGTCAGCACCACCCCGCCGCCCAGCAGATGCAGCAGGTTCTGCCGCTGCAGCCGCGCCCGGATCAGCCCGAACGTCTCTTCCATGCGCAGGTGAATCACGCTCTGCAGATCCGACAGCTTCGCCGTCCGCGGCGTTTCCCCCGCCGCCGCCGGCAGCGGCAGCCGCCGCGTCCGCCCCGCCGCGCTCACCATCGCGTCGCCATGCTGGATTTTCAACGCCTCCGCCTCCATCGTGGACAGCCGGAACGCCTTGGCAATGTCGTTGGTCACATGATCGCCGCCCACGCCGATCGCCCCCGCATCCGCGATCTTGGCCTGTGCATAGGCCATGTAGTCCGTGGTGCCCCCGCCCAGGTCTATCAGCAGCACCCCCTGCAGCTTCTGCTCCGCCGACAGCGCCGACATCGCCGCGCACAGCCCGCTGAACAGCAGATCCGCCACCTCCAGCTTCAGCCCCTTCACCACCCTCACCAGGTTGAACATCCGCGCATGCTGCCCGTGCACAATCAGCACGTCCGCCGCCAGCTTCTGCCCCACCATGCCCTCCGGCTTCACCCCGCACAGCCCGTCCACGCTGAACTGCCCCACAATGCTGTGCAGAATTTCCCGGTCCGCCGGCAGGGTCACCTCCCGCGCCACCCGGCAGACATGCTCCACGTGCTCCGCCGTGATCTCCCCGTCCACCGGAATCTCCCCCCGGTTCGGCATGCCCTCGATCTGCGACCCCGACAGCGCCACATGCACTTCGTTCACCGTCAGGTTCGCCGCATCCTCTGCCTGCCGCAGCGCCCGCTCCAGGCACTGGCTGGCGCTCTCGAAATGGAACAGCTCCCCCTTGCGCATGCCGCTGCTCGCGCAATCCCCCACCGCCGTGATCATCAGCGCGCCGTCCTCGCGGGCCTCGCCCACGAACACCCGGGCCCGGTTCGTGCCGATTTCCACCGCCACAATCGGTTCCATGCTCATCCCTGCTCCATCCCTTTCCGGTCCCGGCGTCAGTCCCGCTCCGCCGGATCCTTCCACGCGGCCGGACGTCCCACGTAATTGCGCTCCACCGTCATGTCATACACCGCCAGGTCCAGGCCCCGGCGCCGCGCCTCCCGCCGCATGCGGCGCAGCTTGTCCAGTTTCTCCTCCATCTCTTCGCGCGACAGCAGCACCTGCTCGCCCGTTGCCAGCCCTACGTCCAGGTGATCCTCGCCGCCCACCCCGATGGTCGTCACCGCCAGTTCCGCCCGCAGTTCCGGCCGGGTGCACAGGTCCAGCACCTGCAAGGCCTCCGCCAGCATCGGATCCTTCACCACGTCCCCCGGCCGCAGCCCCACATCCCGCACGCCCGCAATGACCGGCAGGCTCGCCCGCACCGAACTCGGCCCCAGGACATGCCCCTGCGCATCCACCGCCAGCGGGCTGCCCGAGCCCGCCCGGCCCAGCCGCGCCACCGCCACCCGCTCCGTCACATCAATCACCAGCGTGTCCGGCAGGCGCCGCCCCACCTGCGCCTGCCCCACCACCGGCACGCTCATCAGCAGATCCCGGACCGACTTCGGATCCACCGCAAACAGATTCATCCCCTCGCTCACCCGGGCATATTCCAGGATATGCCCCCGTCCCAGGCTGCCGTCCGTCGTCACCTCGATCTGGCGGATCACGAAAAAGTCATTCTCCGAAAACATCGCCCGCCACGCCAGGGCACCGCCCCACGCCAGCCCGCCGAGCAGCAGCGGAATCCCCGCCAGCAGCGCCAGCCAGCGCCACGCCAGGCGGCGGCGCGTCCGGCGGCGGTCGGCGGATGCCGCCGCCTTCAGCACGCTTTCGCGCCGGCGGTTGCCCCGTCTGGATGCTGTTGTTCGAGAGGCCACAATCCCTTTCGTTTCCCACACAAGAAGTGGACGCCGACTATGCCATACCCCCCGCCCGATTCAAACAGTTTTCCTCCGCCCCGCCCGCCTCTCCACGCCGTCCTGTACGGTGTTTATAAACTCCGATATCATATTGATCTATCGGACTTGTGACTATGTCAGCTTTGCCTGATATTACAGTTGATTTTCAGGAGTACGGTGTTTATAAACTCCGATCATACAGGAGGAACACACCATGGCCCTGCACCCCACCCTCTGGAGAACCTGCCGGGTTCTGGCGGGCCCCACGCGGCTGCGCCTGCTGCGCAGAGTCATTGCCCGCCCCGGCCTTACCGTCCAGCAGCTGGCCGATGCCCAGGACATCGGCAAATCGCGCGCCAGCCAGGAACTGCGGCGCCTGCAGTCCCGGGGCCTGATCCAGGCCCGCCGCAAATCCGCCCGCGTGGCCTATCACCCCGTGCCGGACCCGCTGGTCGCCACGGCCAAACCCCTGCTCGAGGCCATGAAAACGGCCTTTGCCTCGACCGCGCCCCGCCAGGACCGGCTGGCCATTGGCAGCGCCGTCGCCCTCGCCTACCCCCGGCGCCAGGACATCGTCCGGCACTTGCTGGACGCGCCCGCCTCCACCGCCGACCTCGCCGCCCGCCTGCGCATCCCCCGCATTTCCACTCTCCGGCATCTGCACGCCCTGCGCGATCTGGACCTGGCCCGCAACGTCCGCGGCCTATGGCATTTCACCCCCACCCCGCACCCTTTGACCCGATGCCTGATCCGACTCCTCCAGCAGGAACCCGCCCCCCCGCCAGGCTGATGTCGCTTCACCCAGGCATAAAATATCCGGATTTTCCACGCTGTGGAATCCGGCAGCCGCCGGACCACGCCATGGAAAACCCGGATTTCCGGGAACCCGAACTCAGAACCGGGCCGCCGCGGCTTTCGCTGCTTCGATCGCCGCCGCGGTCGAGGCCGCGGCTTTCTCGCCGCCGGCGCCCTGGCCGGGCGCGCGCAGTTCCGTCACGTCGGTGATGCCGATGAATCCCAGCTGTGTTTTCAGCATGGGCGTCAGCGTATCCAGCGCCGCCGTCGGTCCTTCATACACCCCGCCGCTGGCGATGCACAGCACCGCTTTCTTGCCCTTGGCGAGCCCCTCGGGGCCGCTGGCCGTGTAGCGGAACGTCTTGCCGGCCACCAGCACCGTGTCCACCCACGCCTTCAACATGGGCGGCGCATTGAAATTCCACATCGGCGTGGCGATCACGATCAGATCCGCCGCCAGCAGCTGCCCCAGAATCTCGCCGCGCCGGGCCATTTTCCGCGCCGTTTCCTCGTCCGCCGGAGGCGCGCCGAAATGCGACGGCAGCACCTTCTCGTCAATCTGCGGCAGATCATCCCTGTACACGTCGATCGTCGCGATGGTCGCGTCCGGATGCTTCGCCTTCAGGGCTTCCGTGAACGCCTGCTCGATCTGCAGGCTCGCCGATTTCGCCACGGGCTTGGGATTTGCCAGGACTCTCAATACGTTCATGTGTTCATTCCTCCTTGGTTGCCGGGCCACTCTATCATATTCAGAATGCGTTCGCAAAGTTCGGGGAACTCCCAGCCGTGCGCCCGCGCCGCGTCCGGCAGCAGACTGACTTCGGTCATTCCCGGAATGTTGTTGAGTTCCAGCACGAAGAACCGACCGTCCTCCCGCAGCCGGATGTCCACCCGCCCCATCCCGGCGCACCCCAGCGCGCGGAACGTGGCCAGCGCCGCCGCCTGGCAGGCCCGCGCGGTCTCTTCCGGGATCGGCGCGGGAATCCGGTGGGCCGCCACTCCCGGCGTGTATTTCGCTCGGTAATCGAAAAAATCCGCCGCAATCTCGATGACCGGCAGGGCCACGCCCCCCACCACCCCCACCGTCAGTTCGCGGCCGGGAATGAACTCCTCCACCAGCACCGTGTCGTCGTAGGCCAGCGCCGCCGCCACCGCCTCGCTCCACTCCTCCTCGCGGAACACACGGGAAATCCCCACGCTGGATCCCTGCCGGACCGGCTTGACCACCACCGGCAGCGGCAGTCGGCGCGAATCGCCCGCCTGCCGCAATTCGAAGGCCGGCGTGGGAATCCCGGCTGCGGCAATCACCGGCTTGCTCCTGGACTTGTCGAATGACCGCGCGCAGGCCTCCGGGCTCGACCCCGTATGCGGAACACCCCGCTCCCGCAGCAGACGCTGGACCGTTCCGTCCTCTCCGAATTTCCCGTGCATCGCCACAAACGCAGCCTCCACTCCCGCCGGCAGGTCGAACGAGGCATCCTCCCCCACCACCACTTCCGTCACCTCGTAGCCCCTCTCTCGCAACGCGCGGGCCACCGCCGCCCCCGACCGCAGCGACACCTCCCGCTCCGACGACGGCCCGCCCATCAGCACCGCCACCTTCTGAAATCTCTTCTGTCCGCTCATGTGCTCCTGTTTCCGGATTTTCCACGCCATGGAAAATTTCCACGCGAATTTTCCACGTCATGGAAAACTTTTTTCCACACCGTGGAAAACTCGGTCCACTGTACTCCCCGCCCCCCCCGCCATTCAACGCCGATTCCAACCCCGGGTCCAACCCGCTTCGTCTCTGGAAATCCACCGGGACCAGGTCGTCCCGGCTCCATCCCGATCCGCCTTCTTAGGAGCCATGACGACCCCGTCGGAGGGTTTTGGGGGCGGGACGACCCCGTCCCGCTTTCGATTCCGATCCACCGGGACGAGGTCGTCCCGGCTCCATCCCGATCTGTTTTTGATCAAAACCGCAAATCGTGGATTCGCCCACGATACGGCCAGTTTTCGGGCTTGGCCGCCAATCCTTTTCTCACGGGATTGGCTTCCACATAGGCCCATTTCTCCGAATAATCATCCACGCTTCTCAGATAGCGGTCGAAATAATCCGGCTGCCACAACGGGGCTTCCCGTCCCTGCCGGCGCTTCCATTGGCGGGCTGAGAGCGATTTCCACATCTGCACCCATTTCTTCATGGGCAGCGCTTCACGTCCCGCCCGCGCAAAAAAATGCACATGGTCCGGCATCAGCAGATAATCGCCTACCCACCACCCGTTGCGCTCTCCCGCCTCCGCCCAGATGCCGCGAAGAATCCCGTGGGTCTCCTTGTTGGCCAGAACGGCCTGCCGCCGGGCCGTGACCATCGTGAAAAACACCACCGGCTCGGCGGCAAACGGCGCCAAATGAGCCAAATGCCTGTGCCCCGGCTCAGTCATGATTTTTCATGATCCGTTTTTGGAAATCCTCCGGGACGAGGTTCCGCCTCCACCAAGGTTACGGCGGACAGGCTGTCCCGGCTCCATCCGCCCCACTTTGGAGCCCCGACGACCCCGTCGGGGGTTTTCTCGATCTGCTTCCTGAAAACCATTCCATCATCCGCAATCTCGCAATCTCGCCATCCAGGGCCAAGTATGCCGCGAACCGGCACCGGCGTCGAGCCATTCCAGCCTGCCGCCCATCGCCCATCGACGCCGATCCCCCCCGGCGCTTGACCTTCCCCCCGATTTGCGCGAAAAACCGTGCCGTGAACGTCGCCGGCAAGCACTACCGCACCATCTGGCTCGAATCGCCCGGATGCGTGCGCATCATTGACCAGGCCCGCCTGCCCCACGAATTCGCCTTCCTGGACCTGCGCACGACCGCCGACATGTGCGCGGCCATCCGCGACATGAATCTGCGCGGGGCCGGACTCATCGGCTGCGCCGCCGCCTGGGGCCTCTATCTGTCCGCCTGTCTTCATGCCGGACAACCCGATTGGCATGCCCGCCTGCAAACGGACTCCGATGCCCTGCTGGCCACCCGCCCCACCGCCCGGAACCTGGAATGGGCCCTTCACCGCATGCAGCGGGCCCTGGCCGCCTGCGCCACCCCCGGCGACCGGTTGGAAACCGCCAGGGCCGAAGCCCAGGCCATCACCGACGAGGATGCCGAATTCAGCCGCCGCATGGGCCAGCATGGCGTGGCCCTTCTGCGCGAGATCGCCGCGCGCAATAACGGGCAGCCTGTCAACGTGCTCACGCATTGCAACGCCGGCTGGCTGGCGTTCGTGGACCACGGCACCGCCCTGGCTCCCGTCTATGCCGCCCATAACGCCGGTCTTCCCGTCCACGTCTGGGTGGACGAAACCCGCCCGCGCAACCAGGGTGCCTCCCTGACGGCATGGGAACTGGGCCACCACGGCGTGCCCCACACCCTGATTCCCGACAACGCCGGCGGCCACCTGATGCAGCACGGGATGGTGGACATTGTGTTGGTCGGCTGCGACCGCTGCACCGCCGCCGGCGACGTCGCCAACAAAATCGGCACCTATCTGAAGGCCCTTGCCGCCCGTGACAACGGCGTGCCGTTCTACGCCATTCTCCCGTCCTCCACCCTGGACTGGTCCATCCGCGACGGCGTGAAGGAAATCGTCATCGAGCAGCGCGGCGCCGACGAGGTCACCCATGTCCCCGGCTGGAACGAAGCCGCCGGGAAACCCGCCACCGTCCGCATCTGCCCGGCCGG
>JAHDSS010000141.1 GCA_018432565.1 Kiritimatiellia bacterium | reverse complement strand
CGCCCGGGACGCCCACGGCTTCTTCTTCTTCCTGCGCGAAGTGGACACCGACCGCGCCTGGTCCCCCGCCTGCCAGCCCCTCGCCCCCGACTTCGACCGCTACGAAGCCGTCTTCTCCCAGGGCACCGCCGAATTCAACTCCGCCATCCACCAGTTCCAGAACCGCCTCCAGATCGCCGTCTGCCCCGAAGACGACATGGAACTGCGCCAGCTCTCCCTCACCAACCTCGCCCGCCGCGCCCGCACCGTCGAAATCACCAGCTACGCCGAAATCGTCCTCCTCAACGGCCGCGGCGAAGCCGCCCACCCCGCCTTCCACAAGCTATTCGTCCAGGCCTTCACCGCCCGCGACAAGGCCTCTCTCGTCTTCTCCCGCCGCCCCCGCGCCGCCGGCGAAACCCACCCCTGGCTCTTCCACACCCTCTTCGTCGCCGGCGGCACCGTCCTGCGCGGACCCACCTTCGAAACCGACCGCGCCGCCTTCATCGGCCGCGGGCGCACCCTGCGCCGCCCCGCCGCCCTCGACGCCCCCGGGCCCCTCCCCGACCGCGCCGGACTCGTCCTCGATCCCGCCGCCGCCATCCGCTACCGCGTCCGCATCGAGCCCGGCGAAACCATCCGCGTCAACGCCTTCCTCGGCATCGCCCCCGACCGCGACGCCGTCGCCGCCTACGTCGACCGCTGCCACGATCCCCGCATGCCCGAACGCATCTTCTCCCTCGCCTGGACCCGCAGCCAGGTCCTCCTCCACCAGCTCCGCGTCAGCGAAGCCGACGTCCAGAACTACGCCCGCCTCGCCGGCTCCCTCCTCTACGCCAGCGCCCACCGCCGCGGACGCGCCAGCGTCATCGCCGCCAACCGCCGCAACCAGTCCGCCCTCTGGAGCTACGGCATCTCCGGCGACCGCCCCATCGTCCTGCTCTCCATCACCGACCAGGCCAACCTCGACCTCGTCCGCTCCCTCGTCCAGGCCCACACCTACTGGCGCCAGAAAGGCCTCGAAGCCGACCTCGTCATCTGGTCCGAAGCCTACGCCGGCTACCGCCAGAACCTCCTCGACGCCATCATCGGCCTCGTCCAGGCCGGCACCGAAGGCAAACTCCTCGACCAGCCCGGCGGCATCTTCGTCCGCAACATCGACCAGGTCCCCGAAGAAGACCGCCTCCTCTTCCGCGCCGTCGCCCGCCTCGTCTTCAGCGACCGCTACGGCACCCTCGCCGACCAGATCGACCGCCGCGTCCTCCCCGAACCCGACATCCCCGACCTCGATGCCCCCCCTCCCTCCGCCAAGCCCCGCCCCCCCGCGCCCCTCCCCTTCCGCCGCCTCGAATGCTTCAACGGCATCGGCGGCTTCACCCCCGACGGACGCGAATACATCCTCCAGCTCCCCCCCGGCACCGTTCCCCCCGCCCCCTGGGTCAACGTCCTCGCCAACCCCGGCTTCGGCACCGTCGTCAGCGAATCCGGATCCGCCTACACCTGGCGCGAAAACGCCCACCAGTTCCGCCTCACCCCCTGGCACAACGACCCCGTCTCCGACCCCGCCGGCGAAGCCCTCTACATCCGCGACGACGAAACCGGGCACGTCTGGTCCCCCTCCCCCCGCCCCGCCCCCGGACGCTCCCCCGTCGTCTGCCGCCACGGACACGGCTACACCGTCTTCGAACGCACCGAAGACGGTCTCGCCTGCGAAGCCACCGTCCACGTCGCCCTCTCCGCCCCCGTCAAATTCACCTCCCTCGTCCTGCGCAACACCTCCGACCGCCCCCGCCGCGTCTCCGTCGCCGCCTATGTCGAATGGGTCCTCGGCGAACGCCGCGAACAGAACGCCATGCACGTCGTCACCCGCCTCGACCCCCAGAGCGGCGCCCTCTTCGCCCAAAACCCCTTCCACCTCGACTTCGCCGACCGCGTCGCCTTCTTCCACTGCAGCGCCGCCGACCGCACCCTCACCGCCGACCGCCTCGAATTCATCGGACGCAACGGCACCCTCGCCGACCCCGCCGCCCTCCGCCGCGAACGCCTCTCCAACCGCGTCGGCGCCGCCCTCGACCCCTGCGCCGCCTTCCTCGCCCCCTTCGAAATCCCCCCCGGCGACGACATCCGCATCGCCTTCTCCCTCGGCGCCGCCGCCTCCGAAAACGAAGCCCGCGACATCCTCCGCCGGCAGGGCGGCGTCAACGGCGCCCGCCAGGCCCTCGAGGAAGTCTGGCAGTTCTGGCAGCGCCAGCTCGGCGGCATCTACGTCGAAACCCCCGACCCCCCCCTCAACTTCCTCGTCAACCACTGGCTCCTCTACCAGGTCCTCTCCGCCCGCTTCTGGGGACGCACCGGCTTCTACCAGTCCGGCGGCGCCTTCGGCTTCCGCGACCAGCTCCAGGATTCCCTCGCCTTCCTCCACGAATGCCCCCATCTCACCCGCGAACACCTCCTCGTCTCCGCCGCCCGCCAGTTCCGCGAAGGCGACGTCCAGCACTGGTGGCACCCCCCCGTCGGTCGCGGCGTCCGCACCAAAATCACCGACGACCTCCTCTGGCTCCCCTACGTCGCCGCCCGCTACGTCACCGCCACCGGCGACACCGGCGTCCTCGACGAACCCGCCCCCTTCCTCGACGCCCGCCCCCTCGCCCCCGACGAAGAATCCGTCTACGACCTCCCCCGCACCACCGACGAATCCGCCCCCCTCTACGACCACTGCGTCCGCGCCATCCGCCGCGCCCGAACCGCCGGCCCCCACCACCTCCCCCTCATCGGCGCCGGCGACTGGAACGACGGCATGAACCGCGTCGGCCACGAAGGAAAAGGCGAAAGCGTCTGGCTCGCCTTCTTCCTCCGGCGCGTCCTCCTCGACTTCGCCCCCCTCGCCGCCGCACGCGGCGACACCCCCTTCGCCGACGAATGCACCGCCGCCGCCCGGCAGCTCGCCGACGCCCTAGACACCCACGCCTGGGACGGCCAGTGGTACCTCCGCGCCTTCTTCGACAACGGCACCCCGCTGGGCTCCGCCCAATCCCCCGAATGCCGCATCGACTCCCTCCCCCAAAGCTGGGCCGTCCTCGCCGGCGCCAATCCCGATCGGGCGAAAACCGCCCTGCAATCCGCCCTCGACCACCTCCTCGACCGCGACCACGGCCTCGTCCGCCTCTTCACCCCCCCCTTCGACTCCGCCCCCTGGGACCCCGGCTACATCAAAGGCTACGTCCCCGGCGTCCGCGAAAACGGCGGACAATACACCCACGCCGCCGTCTGGGTCGCCATGGCCTGCGCCGCCCTCAAGCAAACCGACCGCGCCTGGGAACTCGCCCGCCTCCTCAACCCCGTCCGCCATTCCGACTCCCCCGAAACCGCCGCCCGCTACAAACTCGAACCCTACGTCCTCGCCGCCGACCTCTACACCGCCGACGGACACGAAGGCGAAGGCGGCTGGAGCTGGTACACCGGCTCCGCCGCCTGGCTCTACCAGTTCTACGTCGAACACCTCCTCGGCATCCGCATCCAGGCCGACACCCTCTCCTTCACCCCCCTCTTCCCCCCCGACTGGACCCAATTCAAGCTCACCTACCGCTACCGCAACACCTTCTACCACGTCGAACTCCAGAAAACCGGACCCGACACCACCCGCACGCAACACCTCTGGCTCGACGGCATCGAACAGCCCGACGGCAAAATCCACCTCCTCGACGACGGCCGCGAACGCCACGCCACCGTCCACCTCGGCTAACCCTGAATATTGCTCCCCTCCCCCTCCCAGACCCCCACGGGCTTGTCCCGTGGGTGAATCAGGTCTGTCATGAACTTGGACATTGGATATTCCTTTTTGGATATTGGATATTGAACGCCCCCTCTTCTCCCATCCGTGCCATCGGTGCCATCCGTGGCTGCCCCTTCTTTGTGCTTGTGCGTCTCCCTGCGGAATAGGGATTGTTCCGGATCGGGCCTTTGGTATGGTACGGACAACACCATGCAAGCCCCCCGGGACAACTTCGATGCCTTCTGCAGCCTCCTGGCCGGCGTCGCGGACGCCCTCGCCGCCTTTCTGGGCGTCCTGCTGGCCACCTGGCTCCGTTTCGACTCCGGCCTGATCCCCCTGCAGCACAACGAAATCTTTCCGCCGCACATCATGTATGTCGCGGCGGCCGCGGTGCTCGCCCCTCTGCTGGTCCTGGTATTCCGCCTGATCGGCCTGTACATCCGCCCGCAGCTCGGCCCCTTCGGCGACAAGCTGCCGCGGATCGTCCGCGGCGTCACCATCACCCTCGCGGCGGCCCTCGCCCTCTCTTTCGTGGTTCGTCCCGCCGACTGGCCCCCCTACTCCCGTACCGTCGCCCTTCTCGCCTTCTTCACCGTCCTGCTGCTGGTGCTCGTCGAACGCTTCGCGCTCTTCCGCATCGAACTGCACTGGGCGCGGCGCAGCGCCCCCATCCGCCGCATCCTCATCATCGGCGTGGACGACCTCGCCGCCCGCATCCGGCGCGCCCTCGAACGCGAACCGCGCCTGCGCTCGCGCCTCGCCGGCTACCTCCTCCCCGTCGAACCCGCCTCCGGCCGCGAAACCACCCTCTCCTCCGCCATCACCCCCCGCCTCGTCAAGGGCCACCTCGGCGAACTCGAAAAAATCGTCGCCGACGAGCAGATCGACGAGATCATCCTGGCCGATCCGGGCATCGCCCGCCGCCGCCTCGCCGAAATCCTGATGCACTGCGAACGCAACCTCATCCCGTTCCGCATGGTTCCCGACCTCTACGGCGTGCTGACGTCGCGCGTGCGCGTCAACCACGTGGCCGATATCCCCCTCATCGGCATCGCCTCCTGGCCCCTCGACGCCTTCTGGAACCGCGTCCTCAAGCGCTTCGAGGACATCGCCGGCGCCCTCGTCGGCCTGCTGCTGTCCGCCCCGGTCGTGTTGCTGGCCGCCCCCCTCATCAAACGCAGTTCCCCCGGCCCCGTCTTCTACCGCCAGACCCGCTGCGGCATCGCCGGCAAGCCCTTCACCCTCTTCAAACTCCGCACCATGCCCGTGGATGCCGAACACGCCACCGGGCCCGTCTGGGCCACCGCCGACGACCCCCGCCGCACCCGCATCGGCGAATTCCTCCGCAAATGGAACCTCGACGAACTCCCGCAGTTCTGGAACGTCCTTGCCGGCGACATGTCGCTCGTCGGCCCCCGCCCCGAACGCCCCCATTTCGTCGAGCAGTTCAAGGGCGGCGTGGGCCACTACATGACCCGCCACATCTCGCGGCCCGGCATGACCGGATGGGCCCAGGTCAACGGTCTGCGCGGCAACACCTCCATCGAAGACCGCGTCCAGCACGACCTCTACTACCTCGAAAACTGGTCGCTCTCCTTCGATCTCAAGATCCTCATCCAGACCTTCTTCAACCGCCAGAACGCCTACTGATCCACCCATGCCACCCCCCGCCGCCCCGCCCAAAATCGCCGTCCTCATTCCCGCCTTCCGGGAAGCCCGTCACATCGCCGCCGTCGTCCGCGAAATCCGCGACTACTGCCCCGGCGCCGACATCGTCGTGATCGACGACGGCTCCCCCGACCCGACCGCGCAGGCAGCCGCCGACGCCGGCGCCACCGTGCTCGAGCATGTCCATAACCAGGGCAAAGGCGCCGCCCTCCAGACCGGATTCGACCACGCCCGCGCCAGCGGATGCGATCTCGCCATCACCCTCGACGGCGACGGCCAGCACGCCCCGTCCGACATCCCCGCTTTTCTGAAAGCCTACGAACGCACCCGCAGCCCCGTTCTCGTGGGCAACCGCATGGGCGACGTCGCCGCCATGCCCTGGCTGCGACGGCGCACCAACCTCTTCATGTCCGGCCTGCTCTCCCGCCAGATGGGCCAGTACGTCCCCGACACCCAGTGCGGATTCCGCCTCTATCACCGCTCCGCCTTCCCCGAAGGCCCCTGGGACCCCGCCTCCCGCCGCTTCGCCGCCGAATCCGAAATCCTCCTGCGCCTCTCCCTGCGCGGATTCAAAATCGGCTCCGTGCCCATTCAAACCCTCTACGGCGAAGAAAAAAGCAAGATCCACCCCTTCGCCGACACCCTCCGCTTCTTCCGCATGCTTCGCCGCTTCAAGAAAATCAAAAAGGAATTTCTCTCCCGATGAAATCCCTCCCCCTTCTCGCCGCCCTCCTTCTCGCCCTCGCCCTCCCCGCCTCCGCCCAGGTCGCCGACTCCCCGCCCACGCCCCCCCAACCTCTGACCTCTGACCTCTCTTCCTCCCCACCGGACCTCGGACCTCGGACTTCGGATCTCCGCCCCCCCCCCCTGAACCCTGAACCCTTCATCCTCGAACGCGCCTCCGCCGAAACCGCCGTCGAGATTCCCCACAAAAGCACCGGACGGAAAATCGCCGAAGCGCTCCGCGAACGCGGCGTGTCCGCAGACCTTACAATCGCCGCCATTTCCACCCTGCCCATCGTCGAACTGCGCGGGGCCATCCCCGTCGGGCATGTCCTGCTGCCGGACACCGACACGTCCACCCGCCTCGGCCTTGACGACCTGAAGCGCGCCGCGCGCATCTATCTTTGGGCGGTCCTCGGCAACATGATCCCCGTGCCCTTCATCCTCCTGCTGCTCGGCCCCGTTTCCTCGCTCTGCATGAAGGTCCCCGTCGGCAAGCGCTTCTTCGACTGGCTCTTTGCACGCACCCGCCGCAAAACCGCCGGCGTGGAGAAATACGAAACCCTCGGGCTGACGGTCTTTGTCGCCATCCCCCTGCCTGTCACCGGCGCGTGGACCGGCGCCATGGCCGCCTTCCTGATGGGCCTGACCCTGCCCCACGCCATGATTTCCATCTTCCTCGGCGTCCTCATCGCCGGCGTCATCATGACCACCCTCGCCCTCCTCGGCTGGATCGGCGCCGCCATCGCCGGCGCCGTCCTTCTCTTTCTGTTCGTGAGCCTCCTGGCCAACACCCTCCGGAAATAGGATCCCGTCATGCCTCTGCTCCTCCAGTGCCTCCTGATTGTCGCCGCCCGCATCGTGGACGTCAGCATGGGTACCCTGCGCGTCTCCTTCATTGCCCGCGGACGCAAGTTTTTCGCCGCCGCCTGCGGCTTCACCGAAATCCTCATCTGGATCGTCGTCGTCGCCCGCATCTTCCACGGCCCCCAGCACTGGCTCGCCTATGTCGCCTATGCCCTCGGCTTCACACTCGGCACCTTCGCCGGCATGTCCCTCGAAGAACGCCTCGCCATCGGCTGGACCCTTGTCCGCGTCATCACCAGCAAGCCCGTCGGCGACTTCCCGGAAAAACTCGCCGCCGCCGGCTTCGGCGTCACCCGGCAGGATGCCCGCGGCGCCCGCGGGCCCGTCCAGGTCCTCGTCACCCTCATGCCCCGCAAACGCCTCCTCGAATTCCAGAACCTGCTGCGCGACTGCGACCCCACCGCCTTCTACACCATCGAGGATGTCCGCCACGCCCGCGACATCCCCCCCGCCTACGCCACCGCCGCCACCGCCGCCGGCAAAATCCGCATGCCGCCCATTTAGCGCTTTACCCGGAATATTCCGGCCTGTATGCACATATGCACATATGGCTATATGTCTATTTGTGCATTCTTCGAAGAATGATTCGCTGTCCCGGAATGCTGGAAACTAATTTTTAAGAAATCCCCAGCCCGCCCGTTGACATGGTGAGGAACGTTATGAACCAACCCGCCGCCAGACAAACCCCAGCCCGGAGCGCCCGATGAATCCCGATCTCCACTCCTGGCTCCAGGACATGGTCGCCCGCTACGAACGCCCCCTCTGCCAGTATGCCTGCCGCATCACCGGCAACCCAGACCACGCCCGCGACGCCGTTCAGGACACGTTTCTCCGCCTCTGCCGCAAGGGGGTCCTCCCCGACGACCATGTCGCCCCCTGGCTCTTCCGCGTCTGCCGCAACCGCTGCATCGACATCATCCGAAAGGAGAAACCCATGGAACCCCTCACCGATGCCCGGGCCGCCGTCCTGCCCGCCCCGGACCCATCCCCCGCCGAACAGGCCGGCCTGCGGGAGGCCGTCTCCCTCCTCCTGCAAAAACTCGCCGAACTTCCCGCCCGCCAGGCTGAAGTCATCCGCCTGAAGTTCCAGCACCACCTCAGCTACCGCGAAATCGCCGCCGTGACCGCCCTGTCCGAATCGAACGTCGGCGTCCTCATTCATACCGGAATCCAAACCCTCCGCCGCCAGGCCGCCCAATTCTAAAGGAGAACCGCCATGAACCCCTCCAATCCCGACATCAAGCTCACCGCCTACGCCCTCGGCGAACTCTCCGAAGACGAACGCCTCGCCGTCGAAGCCCGAATCCAGAATCAGCCCGCGCTGCAAGCCGAAGTGGATCAAATCCGCGCCCTGGCGGCGCAGCTCGAAACGGAACTGGCCGGCGAATCCGCTCCCGCCCTCACCGATGCCCAGCGCCAGGCCATTCTGGCCGCCCCCGGGGCCGGACATGACCGCGGCCGCCTCGCGCGCTTCCCCTGGCGCAAAATCTCCGGCTTCGCCGCCGTCGCCGCCGTCGTCACGCTGGTCTTCGGCGGGGCCTTCTGGACCGCAACCCGCAGCCTCCACGGCACCCTCCTTGCCCAGATCGACGAAAAAGGCGAAATGGCCGTCATGGACTACGAGGAGCAGCAGCTCGATGAATTGCTGGAAGAACTGTCCCCTCCCGATGAACTCGCGGATCTGGTCATTCCGATCACGCCGCCGGATGTCGAGATGGACATGACGCCTCCCCCCGACATCCAGGAGTTCGCCGCCGCACCGGTTATGAGCGAGATTGTTGAGCTCAACTTGGCTTCAGAGGCTCATTCCCCCCTCATTCTGAATACTCTTTCTTCCGGCTCCCTGGCCAACCGCGCGGGGGGCGGCCGGAGATCTTCCCTTGGCGGGTATCGCGGCGTCGGGAAAATGGCCTGCGCTCCGCCTCCTTCGTCGAGAAAAAGGGAAGAAAACATCCGTGTGCTTGTCAACGGCGTCGCCGTGGTTTCTCCCATCGATGAAATGACGGTTCGGCCCAACACCGAATCCTACGCGCCGATCGAGGGCAACGCCTTCCAGTCGATCCTTGAGGAGCCTCTTTCCACCTTCTCGATCGACGTGGACACGGCCTCCTACGCCAACATCCGCCGGTTCCTTCAGTCCGGGACGCTGCCGCCGCCGGATGCCGTCCGCATCGAGGAGATGATCAACTACTTCCCCTACACCTACGAGCCGCCGCGGGAGGACGTCCCCTTCGCTGTGCACGTCGAATCCGCCGCCTGCCCGTGGAATCCGGCCCACGCCCTCGTGAAGATCGGCCTCAAGGGCAAGGAACTCGACGCCGAAAACCGCCCGCCCTGCAATCTCGTGTTCCTGATCGATGTCTCCGGCTCGATGAGCCCCGGCAACAAGCTGCCCCTCGTGAAAAAGGCCCTCCGCCTCCTCGCCCGCCAACTCACCGAAAACGACCGCGTCTCCATCGTCGTGTACGCCAGCGCCACGGGCCTCGTCCTGCCGCCCACCCCCGGCAGCCACCTCGCCGCCATCCA
This sequence comes from Kiritimatiellia bacterium, assembly GCA_018432565.1. Taxonomy (GTDB): domain Bacteria; phylum Verrucomicrobiota; class Kiritimatiellia; order CAIQIC01; family Lenti-01; genus JAAZFE01. The sequence goes on along the minus strand of JAHDSS010000141.1, from coordinate 1,004 downwards.
CGCGGCCATCGACAACCTCCAGGCCGGCGGCAGCACCGCCGGCGGCGCCGGCATCCGCCTCGCCTACGACCAGGCCCGCGAGACCTTCCTGAAAGACGGCAACAACCGCGTCATCCTCTGCACCGACGGCGATTTCAATGTCGGCATCACCGATTCCGACGAGCTGGCGTCCTTCATCGCCGACCGCGCCCGGCAGGGCATTTTCCTCACCATCCTCGGCTTCGGCATGGGCAACTACAAGGATGACCGCCTCGAAACCCTCTCCAACAAGGGCAACGGCAACTATGCCTACATCGACACCTTCTCCGAAGCCCGCAAGACCCTCGCCGAACAGGCCGCCGGCACCCTCTTCACCATCGCCAAGGACGTGAAGCTCCAGATCGAATTCAATCCCGCCCGGTTCGCCTCCTACCGCCTCGTCGGCTACGAAAACCGCCTCCTGGCCAAAGAGGATTTCAACGACGACAAGAAGGATGCCGGCGAACTGGGCGCGGGGCACACCGTCACCGCCTTCTACGAGCTGGTTCCCCACGGCGCCGAGCCGCCCGCCCCCGCCGTCGATCCGCTCAAGTACCAGCCGCAGCTGACCGCGGAAGACCAACCCGCCGCCCTAACCATCGACCCCGACAACGCCAGCCCCGAATGGCTCACCGTCAAGCTGCGCTGCAAACTCCCCGACCAGGACACCAGCACCAAGATCGAAGTGCCCTTCACCGGGACGTTTTCCGACTTCAGCGAAGCCTCGGCCGACTTTCGGTTCGCCGCCGGCGTTGCCGCTGCCGGCTACCTGATGCGCCATGACGCCGCCGTGAATTCGATCGGATTCCAGCAGGTCGTCGACTGGACCGCCGCCGCCGCCGGCCCCGACCCCGAGGGCTATCGCCGCGAATTCATTGACCTCCTCAAGAACGCCGCCGTCCTCGACTCCCCCTGAAGAGATCCGCCTTGCCCCTCCGGCCCCCCTGTCCACTCCGGCCTGCGCAACCAATCGTCTTTATTTTTCG
>JAHDSS010000049.1 GCA_018432565.1 Kiritimatiellia bacterium | reverse complement strand
CGCCGATGTGGCGGAGGCGTTGCAGGGCGCCGATGTGCTGATCTCCCTGTCCCGTCCCGGGCCGGATGCCGTCCTGCCCGAATGGGTGCAGGGCATGGCCTCCCGGGCCATCGTGTTTGCCTGCGCCAATCCGGTGCCGGAAATCTATCCGCATGCCGCGAAGGCGGCCGGCGCGTTCATCGTCGCCACGGGCCGCGGCGATTTTCCCAACCAGGTGAACAACTCCCTGGGGTTCCCCGGCATTCTCAAGGGCGCACTGCTCGTGCGTGCGCGGAAGATCACCGATGCCATGGCCATTGCCGCGGCCCGGACCATCGCCGGCTTTGCCGAGCGCCAGGGGCTGTCGCCGGACCGCATCATGCCGCGCATGACCGACAGCGACGTGTTCGCCGAAACGGCGGCGGCGGTGGCCCGTCAGGCCCGGGAGGAGGGCGTGGCCCGCCGCGACCTGCCCCCGGAGCAGGTGGTGGCGTGCGCCCGGCAGGATATTGACGAGGCCAACCGCGCGCTGGAACTGCTGATGACCTCCGGTCTGATCCCGCCCCCGCCGGAGACCATGATTCAGCGTTGTTTCGATGCCGCCATGGCCGGGGTGTAGGCAGGCTTTCAGGCTATCCTTGGTGGACCTGAACCTGCGGGAAGGGGATCACCCAGCCGTTTTCATTGCAGGTTTCCACCAGAATCCGCTGGATGGCCCCGGAAATCTGCGGATACAGGCGTGCCGCGCCGCCTTTCAGATCCACCCAAACCGCATAATCCAGCGACGAGGCATTGGCGCGCTGAAACAGGACCTGGATGTCGCGCAGATTGTCCGCGCCGACCACGGAGGGCAGTCCTGCCGCCAGGCTGGATTTCATCCGGTCCGGGATTTCCGTGGTGGCGATGGCCTGGTGGCGGTAGTCCACGCCGAAGGTGGATTCCAGCCGGAAACCGCCGGAAAGATTGCGGGGGTGCAGGGAGAGGAAGTCGGCCACGGGATAGGTGACGGTCTCACCGCCCGGAGCGATGAGCTGGACGTTTGCGGGGGTCTGTCCGGTGATCCGGCCGGTCTGGCCGCCGTCCAGTGCCACCCAGTCGCCCCTCTCGCAGGGAAACCAGGATTCGGCCTCTCCGACGGGACGCGACGTCATGCCGACCAGAAACTTCACCGGGAGCAGGCGGGTGCCGCCGTCCAGGCGCGGATTGTTCAAATGGGCGGAAAAGCCCAGGGAATCGACGCGGTAGGCCGTGCCGTCATAGACCAGGTATTCCCCCTCGCGCACCGCCCCGATGTTCAGCATCAGTTTGATGGTTTCCACCTGGCGGGGCAGGGTGTTGACGCTGGCCCAGCCGATGCCGAACAGAAAAATGATGATGATGCCCAGGAGGAACCAGTCGCCGGCCAGGTTGAAGACCAGCATCATGGCGCCCAGACCTCCCAGCACGCTGAATACATGAAAGAGCAGGGCGGTCAGCCGCGAACCGAATTTCTTCTCGGACCCTTTGCGGCGCAGCCTGCGAACCGCCAGTTCCGCCAGTCGGAAGCCGAAAAACACCGCGCAGAACGCCGCGATGCCCAGCAGAAGATTCAGCCCGCGGGTTTGGAAGAAATGCCGGGCATAGCCGGTGGTCTGGTCCAGCACGGATTCGCGGGCGGCCAGCCGGCTTTGCAACTGGATGTCCAGCGCGGAGAATTCATTTTCCGCCTCTTCCCAGATCCGTTTCCATTCAGCCAGGCGGTTGGTCAGGCGCGTTTGCAGTTCCGGTGAAGCCGGCCGGCCCAGCAGCGCCTCCAGATTGTGGACGGCTTCCGCCGCGAGGTCCGGCGTTTGCGGACCGAATTCAACTGGGTGCGGATCTGCCCGATGACACGGGTTTCCGCCGTGGCATTTTCGAATTCCGCCAGGATGGGTTCCAGCAGCTTGCCGACCTGTTCCTGCCAGTCGAACTTGGATTCCGTCTGAGGCGTGAAGGGACTCAGATCCACATCAACGGCAAAGCCGTCAAACTGCCGCCGCTGGTCTTCGATGGCGTTGCGGACTTCCTGCAACCGCCGCCGGAGGTCCTCCCGGGCCAGATCGTCGGAGGCGGCAGCCAGCTGCTGTTGCAGATCGGCCGCCTCGGCTTCATTGAGCGACAGCGCCCGCTGCAGGGATTCCAGCGATTGCAGCACCCCCGAATCCGGGGACCATTCCAGCACCGGGGCGGCCTCCGCCGCCGTTGATGGTTTCGCTTCGGTTTGACCCGTCGCGGGCCCGGAAGAAACCAGGAGAATAATGCCCAGGACGCACGAGAGGACAGGCGGATGCTTCATGGCGTGACTATGAACAAAGGATGCCGTTGTGGCAAGGGAAGGAGCCCGGAAGAGATGGAATCCGGCGGGCGGACAGAGAGAGGATGGCGGAAGATCATGTTCCGGAAATCAGCCCGCGGATGTGGCAGATACTGTCCGGCTCAGGACGGGAATGGAACCCACATAGTTAATTAACTATGTGGAATATGAATATACATAACATATTAATATATATATTGATAAGGTATTATATAAAATAAAAGTGATAATATATTTATCCATTATGACTGTTAACTGCCGAAGGAAAGCACACGGCGGTGCCAGGGGGGGGGAATCAGGAGCATCCGGTGTGGCGCCGGGCCAGCAGCAGATAGGCGGCCGAAGAGGCCAGAATGGTGTTCAGCGGAGCGATGCCGGGCAGGAACTGGGCGGCGGCGAAACCGCAGGCCCAGGCGATGATGGCGGGCCAGTGAACCGGGCGCGAATCGGGGGGTGTTCGGCCTCCGCGGCGGATCACGAAATGGTCGAGAATCAGCACTGCGCCGATGGACGGCAGCATCCGGTTCAGCAGGTTAAGCCACGGGACAAAATGGTTGTAAGCCGCCGTGGCGAACAGCGTGCCGATGAATCCGTTGAGCAGCACGAACCGCCGTTTGGGCCAGCGGGCGAGCGTGGCGAAGCCGAGGCTGGCGGCGTACAGCGCGTTGTCGTTCGTGGTCCAGATGTTCAACCCCAGCACCAGCACGGCCAAGCCGATCAGCCCCTGCTTCATCATGACTTCCGAGATGTCGTTGGTGCCGTAAAACGCGGCGGCGACCGCCCCGAACAGGAACATCAGCGAATTGCCGAGCAGAAAAGCGGTCACCGTGGTTGAAACGGCGATGCGCGGGGTGCGCGCGAAGCGGGTGAAATCGGGCGTGAGCGTGCCGCCGGAGATGAACGATCCCACGCAGATGCCGATGGCGGCGCCCAGGCCGATGCCGCCGGCCGGCTCCTGCGCGAACCAGGCCGAAATCCCGCCGAAGTCGGCAAAGGCCTTGGCGACCGATGCGGAGCCCAGCAGGGCGATGGCCGGCACGGCGACAATGGACAGGATGGTCAGGGACTGGATGCCGTAATACGCCGTCAAGGTCATCAGCGCGCCGGCCACCCACAACAGGGCCAGATGGGGCACCTGGGGAAAGAGCTGTCCCACGGGCAGGGCGAACATGGCCACGCCGACTCCGAACCAGCCAACCTGCGTCACGCCCAGCAGCAGCGAGGGCAGGGCGGCCCCGCGCTCGCCGAAAGCCTGGCGGGCCAGCAAATGGGTGGATCGGCCGGTTCGGGCGGCAATCCAGGCGAGCAGGCCGGTATAGGCGCCCAGCAGGACATTGCCCGCCAGCACCGCCAGCAGGAACGATGAGGCGCGCAGCCCCGTGCCCAGCGTGGCACCCGCCCACATGCTGGCGGAGAAGAACGTGAACCCCACCATCACGGCCAGCATGGCCCAGAAGCCGCGGCGGTCTTCTGCCGCCACGGGACTGAATTCATATTCGGAATGCATGCGGTCGAGTGTGCGGAATGATCGGGGCGGGCGTCAATCCGGAAGGAAGCGAGCGGGAACCTTCTTGACGCCGGCCGCAGCCGGCGGGATGCTGGCACGGCATGAAACGGACTGGGTGCACATTCCGGCGAAGCGGGGGGGCTGCGCTGATTTTCCTGTGGTTGTGGACGGCGCCGGCGGCAGCGGATGTGATCACCGGCGCGGACTGGCGGGTGGTGTTCAACCGTCCCGACCAGACCACGACACTCACCAGCATCGGCGCGAATGAGTTCGACATCCGGGAGGCCTTTGTCGAGCGTATTGAGGCGCTGGGGGCGGGCGATCATGGCTATTTGGCGACGTACACTCTGACGGGAGGCTATGAAGCCAACGGGGCGGCCGGTCCGATTCTGACGTCGGTTTCGAACGCCCTGGCGCGCGGCGCGCACATGGGTTTTATCGTGGGCAACGGTGTGGATATGGCCGACGAATTCCAGCCGGGCTGCTCGCTGGATTTGCTGTCCCGCCGCCCGGGCAACGCGCTGGAAGTGGCCCGGGCGCCCTCCACGGGCATCATGCACCACAAAGTCGGTGTCTTTTTCTACCACGGAACCGGGGAAAGCCGTCTCCTGACCGCGTCGTGGAATTTCACGGCCTGGGCCAGTTCGCGGCAGTGGAACATCCTGGCGGATTTCGCCAATCGCGACCTGGCCCTGGCCTATTCGAATGAGCTGCGCCAGCTGCTGAACGGTTTCTTCCATTCCAATCCCGCCAAGTCGCGGATTCCGCATGACAAGGCGTCGTTTCGCACCGCCGAGTCGGAGGAAGACGGCTGGACGCGGTTTGCGCCGTATCCGTCTGGCCGGACGGGCGGCGACAACGCCCAGACGGAAATCACCAACCGCATCGCCGGGGCCCGGCAGAGCATCTGGTTCGCGCTGAACAAGCAGACCCGCGCGGCCGTGACCGATCAGTTGATTGCCGCCTGCGACCGGGGCGTAGCCGTGCACGGCGTGATCCCGCGAAGCGACCGTGACAACGTGTCCGCCGCCAGTCATGGCCAGTATCAGCGGATGCTGGACGCATCCGAATACGCCACGACCAACCGCATTCAGTTCCACGAGGCATATACCAAATCCACCAGCACCGAGGAGTATGATAACGGGCTTTCCGACCTGGTTCACTGCAAGTACATGGTGATTGATCCGTTCGGAGAATCCCCCTGGGTCGTTCACGGGTCGGCCAACTGGACGCTGACGGCGCTGGCAACGACCAACACGGCGTACTCCAACGACGAGAATATCCTGTTCATTCCCGACGGCGGGATCGCCCGGGCCTTCCTGTCGCAGTTTGAGGCCATGACCGGCATCGAGGCTGTCGAGCCGGAACCGGGCGGCGGCGTGCGTTTGGCGGTGGCTCCGGCGTCGGGCGGTCGTTCGGAACTCCGCTTTACGCTCCCGGAAGGCGTGTCAGGCGTCCTCGTCGGCACCGCGGATCCGCGCGATTGGTCGCCGCCGGTGTGGTCCATGCCCGTGGAGGCGGGGACCCACGCCATTGCCTTGACGAACGGCGCGTCCCGGATGTTCTACCGGATCGAAGCAGGCGCGCCGTCCGGATCGAGCCGCAGTCCTGCCGGGCCGGCACCGTGCCGCGGTTCCGGCGGCGGAGCCCAGCTCCGGACCAACGGCGTCCTGCTGGAGGTGACGCTGGCGCCGGAGACACTGACGGCCCACGGCGAAGGCGGGGTGGAATACACGGTGTCGGCCGAAGTGGCAAACGACACGGGCCTGGACATCACCCGCGCCGAATGGTCGGTGATTCCGGCGCATGGCATGACCAACGGGTTTGCGGGGGCGCAGGCCGAAGACGGCGACACCCTGGTGCTGGTGCCGGCGCCGGAGGATGGCGGCCGCGAATTCGACATCGGCTATCTGGTCGTGGCCGGCGAGGGGGACGGGTCGGTGACGAACTCCGCCGTCTGCCGCTTGACGGTGCTGAATCCCCGCCGGGTGGATTTCGAGACCCTGGGGCCGTTTTCCAGCTATCCGACCAATACCGCGGTGGACGAAACCACCGGGCTGCCCGACTACATCGGCGTCACGACGAATCTGAACGGGATGGACTGGAAGCTGTTCAACCTGCGCCGGACGGAGGCCAACTCCCTCGGTATGTATTCGGCACGGCTGCGGCACAGTTCCAGTACGCTGCCCGGGTTCCTGGAGAGCCGCGGCTGGTTCTCTGGACTCGGGTCAATTTCCGTGAACTACATGCTCTATAGCACGACAGGATTTCTGACCTTTGTGATAGAGGTCAAGGAGGCCGAGTCCGATGAGTGGCTCCCGGTGGGGGATCCCTGCCGCGTGGAGGCCGGGGGTGATATCAGCAACCAGATGTACACGGTGGATGTGAATCGTCCGGGGCGTCATCGGGTGCGGCTGCGGACGACGGGCGGATACGGGCGGGTCGTCAACCTCGACAACCTGGTCATCCGTCCGCATGGCGATCTGGTGCCGGTGCTGGAGGTGGACGGGGCGTCCGCCGCGGCCATCGGCCGGGAGTACGAATTGCGGTTCAGGCTGCTCAATGCCGAAGGCGCGCCCCGCGTCTGGTCGGATTACGGCGCGGCGGCGGCCGATGCCGGCGCCGCCCCGGTCGTTGAGGAAGCGGACGGCGATCTGCGCCTGGCGTTCACGCCGGCGCTTGAAGACGCGGGGCGGACGTTCACGGCCACGGGCACGGTATCCGTGTACGGCGGACAGTACGTCTATTCCACGAGCTGGACGTTCACGGTCGCTTCCGCGCCCGGGTTCGAGCTGTGGAATGCCAGCCCGGAGGGCCGGACGGTTCTGTACACCAACGAAATCCTGGATGTCTGGTCCACCAACGTGTTCCTGGGCGGCGAACCGTGCGCGAACAGCGACGCCTACGAGGCCCGCTGGACGGCCTGTCCGCCGTTCGTCACCAACACGGTCAGCCAATACAACCGCTATCGCATCGGCGGCGGGCTCCTGGCGGCCGACATCGGCAACCACGAGCTGTTCCTGACCCTGACGGACACGTCCAACGGCCTGGCCACCACGCACAGCCTGCATTTTCTGGTGAGGGATCGCGAAACGCCGGATCCGAGGCATCTTCATTACGAAGACTTCGCCGAGATCGGGTTCGATCCGCGCACGGCGACGCTGTCCGGCGGCGGCTGGGACCTGGCCGGCGTCCGGGCCGGATGGGATCCCGGTGATGCCCGCATCGGCACCACGGCCGCCCGGATCCAGTGTCCGGGAACGGGCGCGGCCTTTCTTGAAAGCCGTGATACCTTCGACGGAATCGGCTATATCGAATTCGCCTGCGCCGGTCATGCCGGCACCGAGGGCGGCGCGGTACAGGTGCAGGTGCAGGCGGAGGGCGAAGCGGAATTCCGACCGGTCGGCGCGGCGGCGGTTCCGACCGCCGATCTCACCCGGCATCGGGTCTATGCCGGAGTGGAAACTTCTGCCCGGGTCCGCCTGGAGGTGTCCGGTCCCGCCGGGAGCCTGATCAACGTGGACGAGGTGAGTCTCGGGGAATTTCGCCCCGAAGAGCGGATCGAGGTGGAAGGCGCGCTGGAGATTCCGGCGGGGGGCGGATTCGACCTGCGGTTTGTACCGGCCGATCTGGCCGCCGGCGTGACGGCGGAAGGAATCGAAGTCCTGCGCAACGGGTGGGAGGTGACGCAGTACGACGATGAAACGCCGCGTTTTGCCCTGACGACCGAAGAGGAAGCCGGCGGACGCGCAGGCGAGTTCTTGATTCGGATTCCGCTGTCCAGCGGGTATTGGCTGGAAACCAACGTAACGTGGACCGTCCGGGCGGCCGCCGGCCCGCGCATCGAAGACTTCCAGCCCGGATCTCTGTCCGTCTGGGGCCTGGCCGGGTGGAGCCGCGTGGTCTTTGCCGTCACCAACCTGACCGGCGATGCCGCGCAATCTGCGAACTGGGTCTGGGCCGTTACCAACCTCCATGCCGCCGACGGCGTGGAGGAGATCGAACTGCCGGCCGCGGCGGATCCGCCCGCCGCGGGCCGTCGCATTCTGTTCTACGGCGTGAAAACCCAGTGACCGGATCGGTTCAGTACTTGACGGAGCAGCCGTAGGGGGTGGTCCGGGCGACGGGCACGGGCTCGCCGGCCAGAACCGCCTCCAGGGCTTCCGCCAGATGCGGCCGGGCGCCGGGAATGTCGTCGGGGTTGACCGATGGCTTGTCGTCGATCGCCCCGTTGTAGGCGACCCGGCCGTCGGCCTGGATCACGAACAGGTGCGGGGTGGTTTTGGCGCCGTAGGCCAGGCCGACGGTTCCGTCCGGGTCCAGCAGGAGCGCGGTGGCCCGGCTGCCGGTTTCTTCCAGAAGGGTATTCCATTCCGCCGCCGGGTAGTGCCCCTGTTTGCCGGGCGCCGACGAGCAGATGGCGAGCCAGACGACGCCCCGGGCGGTAAATTGCTCCTGGAGCTTTTGCATGTTGCCGGAGCGGTAGTGTTTTTTCACGAACGGGCAATCGGGATTGATCCATTCCAGTACCACCACCCGGCCTTCAAATCCGGACAGGCTGTGGGGCTGGCCATGCGTATCGGGGAGG
>JAHDSS010000303.1 GCA_018432565.1 Kiritimatiellia bacterium | reverse complement strand
TGTGGCGTACGTGTACGGCGGCCCCCGGCCCCCGGACTAGAGCATTTTCATCCATTCTAATGCTCCAGGGCCCCGGCCGATCGGCGGGGACTGAAAACCAAAAAGCCCCGGCGGTTTCCCGCCGGGGCTTTGTGCATTCGTGATCAGCGGCGCGGGGGGCGTTCCTGCGCTTCGTTCACGCGAACGGCGCGGTCAACGATTTCCGCATTGTTCAGTTTGTCGATTGCCGCGTTGGCTTCATCGGCATTGGGCATTTCAACGAACCCGAAACCGCGGGAGCGGCCGGTTTCCTTGTCTTGGATCACCCGAGCAGAGACCACTTCGCCGTACGGCTCGAAGGCCGCGCGCAGATCATCATCCGTGGCCCGGAACGAGAGATTGCCAACATATATTTTCACAGTATCATCAACTCCATGGAACCATGAGCCGCCGGTTCACCTGCCCCCCGCACATCGGCAGCCCTTGGACATGCGGAAGGTATGCCGCGGAAGATAGGGGAGGGGGGCTTGGGGCCGCAAGACAATTTTGGAAGAAAAATCGGTGAAGGGCGCATCTGCGATTATTCGGTGCACGCCCCAGTCATATGGAGCGAAGGCGCGCAGCGCCGGAGTCGAAATATCTGGGCACCGTTCCAATGGCCGACCTGCGGAACCAGGCTGAGATCCCTCGACTCCGCCTTCGCGCAAGGCTTCGGCGGACAAGTCCGCTCGGGATGACAGCCATACAGGACCAGAAGGCCTTTTTGAACGGCGTGCACCGAATCGCAGATGGGTCCCATCCCGTGAAAAGCGGAAGGATTCTGCTTTTCCTCCGGGGGGCGATCCGCCATTGTGCAGGGCATGAACGCTTCGACGATACCCCCGCTGCCGCTGCGCCTGCACCTCGACCGTCCGCTGGCGGTTTTCGACCTGGAGGCGACGGGCTTGAACAAGCGCACCGACCGCATCGTGTCGCTGGCGCTGGTGCGCTACGAGCCGGCGGGCACGGCGGAGCAGGTGCATTACCTGCTGAATCCGGGCATTCCGATTCCGGAAGAGGCGACGGCGATCCACGGGATCACGGACGAGGACGTGAAGGACGCGCCGACGTTTTCGGAGATGGCGGAGGTGATCGAGCGGCACTTCGAGGGGGCGGACCTGGCGGGCTACAACATTCTGGGCTACGACATCCAGATGCTGACGGAGGAATTCGCGCGGGCGAACCGTCCGTTCAGCCTGGAGGGACGGCGGATTCTGGATGCGCAGCGGATCTTCTTTCGCAACGAGCCGCGGGATCTGGGGGCGGCGCTGCGCTACTACTGCGGGGCGGACCACGAGAATTCGCATGACGCGCTGGGCGACGTGCTGGCGACGATCCGGGTGCTGGGCGGGCAGTTCGAGCGTTATCCGGAGCTGCCGGCGGAAATGGACGCGCTGAATGA
>JAHDSS010000518.1 GCA_018432565.1 Kiritimatiellia bacterium | reverse complement strand
TTCATGGCAAATCCTCCGCCAGGCTGCGTTTCATCAAACGGCGGGCCTCGTGTACCCGCCAGTACAGGGTCGCCAGCGCGCAGCCTTCGATGCGCGCGGCCTCCGGAAGAGAGTAATCCTGCAAAACCGTCAGCACGATCGCCGCGCGCAGCTTGGGCGTCAGTTGCTCCAGCGCCGCCCGGATCCGCCCGTCCAGCTCCGCCGCCGCCGCCCGGACATCCGGCCGGTCGCCGCAGGGGGCCGCCGGTTCCGGCACCGCCTCCAGCGGGGCCGCCGCCCGCCGCGCCCGGCGCCCCAGAAAACTCATGGCGCAGTTCATCGCAATCCGATGCAGCCAGGTCGAAAACGACGCCCCGCCGCGAAACTTGGCCAGCCCGCGCCAGGCCCGGATGAAGACCTCCTGCGTCAGGTCGTCCGCATCCGCGTGATTCAATGCCATTTGGTACATCATGCCTCGCACCCTCGGCAAATGCCGCCGCATCAGCTCTTCCACGACACAACCGGCCCCATCCCGTTGGATGGCGATGACCAGCTCAGAATCCGTTGCTTCCGCGACGTCCATGGTGCCCTTTCTACCAAATTAGACTCAGCTATGGCGGTTTTCTTGGAAATCCTTTACAAAGCCACTGCCGTAATACGGGCTCGGAGAAGTCGGGCGCGCCGGGGACAGTCGCCATCTGGTCGCCGAGCAGTTCCTCGGTGAAGAAGACTCTGCAAAGGCACAAGCGTGATGTTGCAGTACATGAAGAATGGTCAGTCCTATGATTTGATGTTTGTAACCGCTGGAAATGCCCGGCCGTCGTGAGGCTCGATTGCCTTGCCACTGAATTCCGCCCCCTCACCCCCTCTCACTGCGTCCGGGCCAGTCGCCGGCCCATGTCCCGCGTGGCGGGATGATACGGGTCCACCTGAACGGCCCGTTGGTACAGCGCCTCCGCGTCGTGGTGCCGCCCCTGCCGGAGAGCGGCCAACCCGGCCAGATGCAAGGCCTGGATATTCTCCGGGTCCACCTGCAGCAACCGTTCTACCCGTTCGCGGACTTTCGGCCAGTTCCGGTCCTGCTGATGAGCGACGGCGGCCGCCCACAGCAGCTCCGGCGTATCGGGATGGCGCGTCAAGGCCTCTTCGGCCACCGTGCGCACGGCGGCGGTGACGCCGGGCCCGCCACGCGCCAGATGGGCCTGCACCAGCGTGATCGCCACCTCGGGCGCATTCAGCCGCCCCTCGGACTGAAGCCTCTCCAGTTCCGAAATGGCCGCCTCGGGTTTCCCCAGGGCCAGCAGGTCCTGCGCCGCCGACAGACGGGCAAAGCCCGATGTCGCCTCGCGGATGCCGAAGACATCCATCCGCAGCAGCCCTGCCAGCACCGCCGCGGTCAGCGCCAGGACCGCCAGCGGCTTCCACCGCCTGGCCGCCAGATGCTCCCACCCGCGCACAAGGGCGGCAGCCGCGCCCAGCGCCACGAACGGCACCAGGGGCACCCGATAGCGACCGGTCACGAAAAACGCCACGATCGTCGCGGCATACACCCCCAAAAACAGCAGGATCAGCACCCGCAGATCCCGACGCCCCGGCGGACCTTCCGGCGGCGCCGGCCCGCGGGAGATCCACCGCGGCAGCGAAACCGCAAACAGCGCCAGCAGCAGGCCAAAGCCCAGCGGAACGGCCGACAGCACAACGTACCGCTTTCGCTGGGCCTCATAGGGCGCATTGTTGGGAATTTCCACGTCGCCGGCCAGCGCCAGCGCCTTGCGGCCGGTCAGCTTCAGCCACGCCAGCGGCTCGCAGCGAATGAACGTCCAGGCCCGCCCGTACCAGTAGCGGGACACTTCCGACGGCTTGAGCGGCCGTCCCGCCGCCGCCTCGGCGATCGCCACCGTGTCGTCATAACCGCCCCACCACGTCGCGCGCGTCCCCGGCACCACCGCCTGCATGCCGTTCGATTGCGGATTGTTGCCGATGAAAAAGTTCACGCCGCCCTGCGATGCCACCACCACCCAGTCGCCGCCCGCCACCCGGTTGCGCACCGTGGCCGCCAGCGGCGGCAGGGCGAAACCCGCCGCCAGCAGCCCGGTAAATGCCAGGCGGCGCGCGGACGGCCAGGACCGGCCCGCCCAGACGCTCCATGCCGTCAGCACCGGGAAAAACGCCAGGACGTTGGGGCGCGTGACGGCAAACAGACCGAATGCCAGCCCCGCGGCACCCGCCCGTCCCGGCGAGGACCGCTCCAGCGCCAGCGACAGCAGCACGAAGCCGGCCAGCCCCAGAAACACCAGCAGCACCGGCAGCAGGAACTGGCTGTCGAAATACGCCAGGACCCAATAGCCGGCGCACAACAGCCCGGCCAGCAGGCCCTCCCGCGCACCGAACACCCGCCGCCCCAGAACGCCGGCCAGCACGCACGACAGCGACCCCAGGACCGCCTGCGCCCATCGCACCGCCCACAAATTTCCGTCGAAGACTCTCAGCCACAGGGCCAGGAACATCGAATACAGCGGCGCCCGGAAGTAGGGGCCCTCCTGCAGGCGGTCGTAGGGCGGTTTCCACAGGCCGGTGGCCATGCCCCTGGCCCATTCCAGGTTGTATTCGGGATCCATGTACACCAGTTCGAACTGGGGCTGCCGGAAGGCCTCCGCTAGGAAGGCCGCGCGAAACGCCAGGGCGCATCCGAACACCAGCAGAGCGCATAACCCCGGCCGGCGAAGCCACCCTGCCCGGCGCGGCCCCGCCGCCTCCCCCGCCGTCTGCCTGGTCGTCCCTCTTGTCACGGCGTTTTTCATTTTGTCCAACGCGCGGCCCGAATGCGAGCTTTTTCCGGACGGCTTCGCCGCGGTTTTCCCTTTTCTTTTCGCCGCCATCTGAAACAATCCGCGCCTTCATGCCCACCCCGTTGACCATCCGGAAGCAGCCGTGAACGCCGCGCAGGAAACCGCCCGGCGGCGCACCCTCGCCATCATCTCCCACCCCGATGCCGGCAAAACCACGCTGACGGAGAAGCTCCTGCTCTACGGCGGCGCCGTCCAGCTCGCCGGCTCCGTCACCGCCCGCCGCAACCAGCGCACCACCACCTCCGACTGGATGGAGCTCGAAAAACAGCGCGGCATCTCCGTCAGCTCCACCGTCCTCCAGTTCGAATACCGGGACTTCGTCGTCAACCTGCTCGATACCCCCGGCCACCGCGATTTCTCCGAGGACACCTACCGCGTGCTCATGGCCGTGGATGCCGTCATCATGGTCATTGACGCCGCCAAGGGCATCGAAAGCCAGACGCGCAAGCTGTTCGAAATCTGCCGCCTGCGGGGCATTCCGATCTTCACGTTCATGAACAAGCTCGACCGTCCGGCCCGGCATCCGCTCGAGCTGCTCGACGAAATCGAAAGCACCCTGCAGCTGCCGGTCTGCGCAATGAACTGGCCGCTGGGCGACGGCGTGGACTTCCGCGGGGTGTACGACCGCCAGGGCGGGCTGGCACACTTTTTCGAGCGCACCGTCGGCGGCGCCTACCGCGCCCCCGAGGCCCTGCACTCCATCCAGGATCCCATGGTCCGCGACCGCCTGGCGCCGGATGTGTTCCGATCCCTGGTCGAGGATCTCGACATGCTCGACGCGGCGGGAGAGACCTTCGACGAGGAAGCCGTCCGCTCCGGCGACATGACTCCGGTCTTCTTCGGCAGCGCCCTCAACAACTTCGGCGTCCAGCTCCTGCTGGACTTCTTCCTTGATCACGCCCCGCCTCCCGGCCCGCGCCGCGCCGGCGACCAGACCGTCGCGCCCGCCCATCCCGCCTTCTCCGGATTCATCTTCAAGATCCAGTCGAACATGGATCCCCATCACCGCGATCAGATCGCCTTCCTGCGCATCTGTTCCGGCGTCTTCGAGCGCGACATGAAAGCGGTCCATGTCCGCTCCGGCAAGACTCTCCGCCTGTCCAACTCCCGAAAGATGTTCGCCCGCGACCGCGAGACGGTGGACCAGGCCTTTCCCGGCGACGTCATCGGGCTGGTGGGGCATCCCGAATTCGGCATCGGCGACACGATTTCCGAAGACCCGGCCATCGCCTACGATCCCCTGCCGTCCTTCGCCGCCGAGAGCTTCGCGTACCTGCACCCTTCCAGCCCCGCGCAGTTCAAGCGGATCCGGGCGGGCCTGGATCACCTGCTGCAGGAAGGCGCGGTGCAGTCCTTCACGATTCCGGATGCCGCCACGCGCGCGCCGCTGCTGGGGGCGGTCGGCCCGCTCCAGTTCGAGGTGCTCCAGTACCGCCTCGAAAACGAATACGGCGCGACCACGCGCCTGGAGCCCGCGCCCTGGTCCATCCTGCGCTGGGTGGATCCCGCCGGGGAGACCGTCACCCCCGATCTCCTCCCCAGCAGCGCTCGCCTCGCCCTCGACGCCCGCCAGCGGCCCGTCCTGCTGTTCACGGCGGAATGGGAACTGAACTATTTCCTCGAAAAGCATCCCCGGACGGTGCTGCACAAGCTGCCCGGGGCGCTGTAGGGAGGCGGCCGCCCGCCGGGCGGGGGTCAGCGAAGCCGCTGGCCTTCGTAGGGCAGAGCCACGGGAGGCGGCGGGGGCTGGGGCGGAACGTTCTTGCCGCCGCCCGGCGCGCCGGCCACGGTCTGCATGGCCATGATGTAGGCGTTGCCGAACGCCGTTCCGTTCTTCAGTTCGGTGGTCTCGATGATCGACTTCTGGATGGCCGAGACAATGGCCGCATTCATGCTGGCCTTCGGGCTGGCCGCCACGAACTTGCCCAGCGAAACGGCCAGATCCGTCCAGACGCTTTCCGGCATGGCCCGGAAGGTGAACCGGACCAGCATCGCCACGCGCTGGTCGCGGTCTTCCGGCTCCAGGTCCAGCTTGACGATTTCGGCAATCACGTCCTTGGCGGTCTCGGCGGCCTGGTCAATGGAGGCATCGGTCAGCAGGTCGCCCACCAGCGCGGGATCCCGGGCCGCCGCTTCGAGCTGCTCGTCGGAGGGTTTTTGAAAGGCCCCGTAAACCGGCGCGGCCAGCAGGCCTCCGGCCAGGACAAGAACAAGGAAACGGTTGGCGTTCATACGTGCTCCCTGGGTCAGTAGCGGATGATGGCGCCCAGCATGACCCGCTGGTCCACGTAATCCGCGAAATCAAAATTGGAATCCACCTCGTCATAGGTGCCTTCCAGATACAGGCGCAGGAATCCGCCCGGGGCGAGGTAGTCCACGCGGGCATGGCCTTCCACGCGGTCGTCCACGCGGTCCCGGGTCACGCCCTGGTGCGTGACGGGGTCGAGGTAGTCGTCCTGGCGGTAGATGCCGCGGACGGAAAAGGTGACGCTGGGTTTCCATCGGTAGCCCAGGCCGGCCCACCCGCTGATGTACTCCATGCCGTTGCCGGAGTAAAAGGAGGAAAACTGGGTGCCGTTGTAGCCGCCGCAGCGGAAGGTGAGCTTTTCCGTGATGAACCAGTCCGCGGTCGCGCTGAAGCTCACATACACATCCGCATCCTCGACCCCCTCCTGGGGCCGCTGGTAGCGTTCCAGGCCGATCCCGGCGCTGTAGGCCACTTTATCCGTTCCCTGCGAATCCAGGCCCACCCGCGCGGTGGTCAGCGTGGCATGGCCGGGCGTGTCCTCCTGGTACTGCCAGCCGTAGCGCAGCGTCAGAAACGCGTCCGTTTTGTCCGTCAGCCCCAGGGCGCCGTCCAACTCGACAATGTGTCCGTCGAGATCCAGCCCCTGCGGCACGCCCAGGTCCTTGGGATCGAGGCGATCGTGGGTTTCATTTTCGTATTCGACCCCTGCGTACCGGTAGGCCAGCGACAGGTTGAGCTTGTCCGTCATGCGGCGCGACACCGCCGCGCCCAGCTGGTGGACATCGCGCTCCAGATCCAGCGTGTTGCTGTCCTGCACCATTTCCGCCGCCAGCGGCGTGGTCTCGATGTCCGCCGCGTGCCGGTCGTTGTCGTCCAGATGCCGGTAGCTCTGGATCAGCTCGATCAGCGCCCGCCGGCCGTCGCCGTGCCGCAGGCTGACGTGATCGCCATACGTCATGAAATCGCGGTTCTTTTCCTGCTCGTAGCGGCGGTCGGACACGTACAGGTTGCCGCGAATGGACGTCCGGTTGGTATCGGCGGAGGAGCTGAACCGCAGCCCCAGTTCCGGCTCGATGAACACGTCGTCGATTTCGTCTTCGTAATCCTTATACACATTCGAATCGTACGTGGCGTTCAATTCCAGATAGGGGCTGAACACCCAGGACGCGAAGGAGATGCCGTCACCCGGTCCGGCAAGGGCGCAAAGAAGCAGCGGCAGGAATAAAATTCCCGCCACCAGGCGTCCAACGTGGATACAATCCCTCATACCAACACATTATGAACCGGCGGTCGGTCGACCGCAATGCATGTTCACATTAAATTTGCATTCAGACGCAAACCCTCCCGCCCCACACGCACGAGGGGCGCGTCCTCTTGTCCTGCCTTGCGCAGGTTTCTTCCCCTTCCGTTCATGAAATCCCTCCGGCCGTCCATTGCCAAGGCGCATTGACAAGGCGAATATCCAAGGCTAGGCTTGCCGGCAGAATGGATTCACCCCCCGCCATGCACAATCCCGGATGACTGAATGAAAACAATCCGCCTGCTTGCTTCTGTTTGCCTACTCTTTGCCGGTTTCGGCTGCACCGCCCTGCAGGACGCCGGATGGGACGCCGAGCCCGCCAGCGACGAAGGCATTGCCGCGCTGGCCTCCAGCCGCCTCAACAGCGACTCCATGACCGCCAGCGCCACCCTGAGCATCACCGTGGACAGCGGCATGGCCACGCTGTATGGAACGGTTCCCAACCAGGCCACCCGCCAGCGCGCCATCCAGATCCTCGAAGGCACCCCCGGCATCTTCGACGTGCTCGACCGCACGCGCCGCCGCTAGCCCCCTCTCCCCACCACCCCGGCGGCTTATGAATTGTCTCCGCTTCCGGCCGCTGATCCAATGGATTGCCGGAGCCGCCGGGATCCTCTTCCTGATGGGCATGGCCGGTTGCGCCACGGTCCCGTCCGATACCTCCCGGCGCGCCCTGCGGCCTCTCCCGGAAGTGACATCCAACCACCTGCGTGCGGATCGCGCCGTTCTCGAAGCCTTCTTCCGCGCCAACGGCCTGCGGCTGTCCGCCGCCGACATGGAATCCATCATCCCCCCCGCCGCCCGCCACGGCCACATGGACCGCAACGCCCTTCGCCGCGCCGCCCAGTCCCGCCAGCGGGTCCTGATGACGATCAAGGCGGACGAAACCTGGCTGTGGCGGGAACTCGGACACAACCGCCCCCTGCTGATCCTGCTGCCTCCCGGCACGACCTACAGCGCCACCGCCGCGCCCGTCATTCCCGTCGCCTGGGACCGACGCGCCGGCCTCGTCGAACTGCTCGACGGCAACGGCGAAATCCAGGCGCTGCCGGAACGGGAGTTTTTCGCCCGCCGCGAACCTCTCAAGCATGCCGCCCTGTGCCTGGTCCGCCCCGGCGGCGTGCGCCGCATGAACCCCACCCGCGAGCAGCAGCTCGTCCTGGCCGATTTCTGGTTCCGCAAAGGCAACTACCGTCGCGCCCAGGCCGCCTACGACGCCATCCAGGACGCCTCCCCGACCGGGACGGATTTCGATGCCCTGATGGGGCGGGGCAACATCCTCGTCCGAAAAAAACGCTACCGCGACGCCATCCCGGTCTTCCGCTCCGCCCTGGCCCTGGATCCCGACAATCCGGCCGTCCTCAAC
>JAHDSS010000329.1 GCA_018432565.1 Kiritimatiellia bacterium | reverse complement strand
TTTTATTTCCGGGCGGTCAGTGAAACGGGGATGCGCCCCGCGCGTCGCGCATCTGGGCCAGACTTGTCGCGTGAATAATCCAGGCTGGAGGACTGAACTGATTCACCCACGGGTCAAGCCCGTGGGGGTCTGGGAAAGCGAGTGCTTGAGCGTTTTGGGGTTTGTT
Organism: Kiritimatiellia bacterium; assembly: GCA_018432565.1. GTDB lineage: Bacteria > Verrucomicrobiota > Kiritimatiellia > CAIQIC01 > Lenti-01 > JAAZFE01. The sequence continues at coordinate 2,179 of JAHDSS010000329.1, read as the reverse complement.
GTAGCCGCGCTCGCTGAGCGCGGGGCTGTAGATTCAGTGGCCGGCCTCACCGCGGCCGGCTACAAGAACCGCCCGGCGGTCACGGCGAGACCGCCCTGCCTTTTCGACCCTTGGCGGTCTTGGCGTGCTTGGCGAGAAAAAAGGGGGGGGGGCCTACTTGGCTTCGTAGCGGCGTTTGTGGTCTTTGATGCCGGCGAGGCGGAAGGGGCCGCCGCGGTAGGGGGCGAAGACGTGGTCGGCGCCGTCTTTGGGGACGCCGTAGTTGAAGATGTCTTCGTACTGGCGGTAGGTGACGGGGGTGCGGGAGTCGAGCATGGCGCGGTGGGCGTCGGTGAAGAGGTGCTGGCGGTATCCCTTCTGGACGACGCCGGAGAAGAATTCGGCCATGCAGCCGGAGCCGTAGGAGAAGAGTCCGATGCGCTGGTGGTCGAGTTGTCCGGGAGCGTTGTCGAGGAGGGAGGCGAGGGCTTCGTACACGCAGGCGGCGTAGGTGTTGCCGGTCTGGCGGTTGTAGAGGAGGGCGGGTTCGAGGAGGCGGTCGAGTTCTTCCTTGGAGGGCAGGGGGACGCCTTCGGCCTTGCAGAGGCGCTCGAAGGATTTGTAGGCGATCTTGGTGAACGGGAGGTGGAAGCAGAAGTGGGCGTGGTCGGCGAGGAGGGCGCGTCCGGAGGCGGCCTTGTAGTTTTTCCAGGCCTCGAGCAGGGTGGTGAGGTACATGCGGGTGGAATACTTGCCGTCCACGAGGGCTTCGTCGCGGTAGTTGGGGCGCCAGAAGTCCATGATGTCTTCGGTGTAGAACCCGGTTTCGGGGTCGAGGGCGAGGACGCGGGGGTGGGCGGAGACGAGCATGGCGACGGCGCCGGCGCCCTGGGTGGGCTCGCCGGGGCTGGCGAGGTCGTAGCGGGCGATGTCGGCGGCGAGCACGAGGGCCCTGGTGTGGGGGCGGGCGGCGACCATGGCGGCGGCCATGCGGAGGCTGGCGGTGGCGCCGTAGCAGGCTTCCTTGACTTCGATGCAGCGGCAGGCGGAGGGCAGCTGGAGGAGTCCCTGGCAGAAGCAGGCGGCGGCCTTGGATTGATCCACGCCGGATTCGGTGGCGAAAATCACCAGCTCGATGTTGTCGCGTCCGGCCTTGTCGAGAAGGGGCAGGGCGGCATTGGCGGCGAGGGTGACGATGTCCTGGTCGGGGGGCACGACGGCCATGCGTTCCTGGCCGATGCCGATGACGAACTTGTCGGGGTCCACGCCGCGCTTTTCCGCGAGGGTGCGCAGGTCGAGCACGTAGGAGGGGGTGTGGAAGGAGATGAGGTCGATGCCGATTTTCATTTTTTTAGCACTGGGTCAGGGGACGAAGGACGGAGGACGGAAGACAGAGGACGGAAGACGGAGGACGGAGGACGGAGGACGGAAGACGGAGGACGGAGGACGGAAGACGGAGGACGGAGGACGGAGGACGGAGGACGGAGGACGGAGGACGGAGGACAGGTTGGTTGGGTTTTCCATGCCATGGAAACTTATTTAGCATGTTTTCCACGCCATGGAAAAAATATTTCCACGGTGTGGAAAACGGAGGGGGGGAGGCGGAAAGATGATTGTTTTATAAAACTGTCATTTTTCGGTTTTCGAGGGGGGTGGGTTGGGGGCCGCCGGTTCATGGGATCAGAAGCCCAGGGTTCGGGAAATGGCGTCGGAGGGACCGAGAAGGACGAGGGTGTCGTCGGGGGCGATGGCGGTGCGGGCGTCGGGGAGGAGGGCGTCGAGGGCGCCGTCGGGGGAGCGGCGCTTGACGAGGAGGACGCGGATGCCGAGGGTGTCGGGGAGGCGGACTGCGGCGAGGGTTTTGCCGTGGTAGGCGGCGGGGGGATCCCACTCGGCGAGGTGGAAACCGGGGGCGAGGGCGACGGGATGACGGGAAAGCTGGGAGAGTCCGCCGGTGAGGGCGCCGGGGGCGTCGGCCTTGAGGATTTCCTCCTGATAGGCGGACAGGACATCGGGGTAGGCGAGAGTGCCGAGGAGGCGGGGGGAGTCGCCGGACTGGACGACGGGGATTTCCTGCAGGCGGATGGAGGCGAAGCGGGCGAGGGCGGCGGAAAGGGTGTCATCGGCCTGGACGTGGGGGATGTCGCGGCGCATGACGTCTTCGGCGCGGAGGATGTCGAGGAGCTGGGGAGGGGAGAGC
>JAHDSS010000227.1 GCA_018432565.1 Kiritimatiellia bacterium | reverse complement strand
TTCAGTTCCAACGCCTGTCGCCGGGCCTCCGGTCCTGCCGCGTCATATTCCGCCGCATAGCCCAGCGCCCGCACATAGGCTTGCCCCTGCGCCGGATGGGTCGCCGCATCCATGTAAGCCGGCTCCTGCGCCCCCGCCAGGCCGGCCGCGCATACCACCGCCGCTGCCCACCCTGTCCTCATGGCGAGGCGGCGGGCCGGACATCCTTCAAGGTGAATCCGGCCTGCTCCACGGCGTTGAGCCACTGCCACCGCGATACCGACTGGCCTTCGGCCAGCCGGACGGATACCGCGCCCGTGTTCAGGTCGATCTCCACTTCCTCAACCCCCGGAATGCGCTTCAACTGGCCGGTCAGGTTGTTCGAACACAGCGGACAACTCAGCCCGTACACGGTCAGAACAACCGTGCTTGCAGCGGGCTGCGCGGGAGAGACTACGTCCGGTTCCTCTGCCCGGAGCGCCCCCCCCTGCGCCAGAAGAAGAACAACGATGATCAGGATCCTTTTCATTCTTATCTCCTTTCTGTTCAGGGTTGGGTTTCTTTTCAGTATTGTTTCTTCATCACCTGCAGCAGCTCGTCTATCTTGGCACCCGCCTCCTTGGACGAACCGGATTCGAACGCATGACGGACGCAATGCGCCATGTGCTTCCGGAGAATCCGCAGCTCGACCGCCCGCAAGGCGGAACGCGCGGCCTGGATCTGCGTGAGGATGTCGATGCAGTACGCCCCCTCCTCGACCATCCGCTGGATGCCTTGCACCTGGCCGGCAATGCGGCGTAACCGCGGAAGCGTCTCTTCATGCGTCGTGCCGTGAACGGTTGCTTTCATATTCCCAATATACCCCCTAGGGGTATATGTGCAACCGCCCCCCCCCAGGGTCAGCCCTTAAATGTTAAATCACGCATTCGTCTTCAACTCGCCCCGCTCGGCCAGATGCAGCACAAAATCCCCCAGCGCCTGCGCCAGTTCGCCGCGCGTCTTCCGATACACATCCAGCGAACAGCCGACCGGATCCGCCACGTCCTCCGCCGGTGCCGCCCCGAATCCATGCACGAGGAAGGTCTTCTGTTCCGCCTCCGGAAAACGCCGCGCAATCTCCCGCCGGTGCCCCTCCGTCATCGCCAGAATCACGTCGGCCCCGTCCACCACCCCCCGTGACAGCCCCCGGCTGCGATGTCCGGCGATGTCCACCCCGATCTCCCGCATCGCCTCCACCGCCTCCGGCGAGGCCGGACTGCCGTCCCACGCCGCCACCCCCGCCGATTCCGCCGTCCAGCCTTTTCCCGCCAGCTTGGCGTTCAGCCACCCCTCCGCCATCGGGCTCCGGCACGTATTTCCCGTGCACACCACCAACACTTTTTTAAGCTGGCCGCCTTCCGCCATTCTTAATTCTTCATTCTTAATTTTTAATTGTTTCAATAGGCTTTAGCCATTAAAACCCGCTGCGCGCTGGGCTTGCCCGTCAGAATGCACGTCCCCGGACCGCGGCCCGCCTCCGGGATCTGATCCTCGAACGGCAGGCACCGGATGCTCGTCTCGAACCGCTTGGCCATTGTGTCTTCATCCTCGTGCGTCCCCGCCCAGTGCACCCAGGCGAATCCCCCGCCCTCGCCCTTGAAGAACGCCTCGAAGTCCTCCAGCGTGTCGATGATCTTGGTCTTCTTCTCGCGCATGATCCGCGCGCGCTCCAGCAGGTCCTTCTGCAGCGTGTCCATCAGCCCCGGCATCCCGGCAATCGCTTCCGCCCGCGCTATGAACTGCTTCTTGCGCTTGCGCTGCTCCTGCTCCGTCTCGCCGTCCTGTTCGATGACAAACCGCCGCACCACGCACAGCGACCCCTTTTCCAGATCGCGCGGGCCGATCTCGATGCGCACCGGCACGCCCTTGCGCTCCCATTCGTAGTATTTGGCGCCCGGCTGCAACCCCTCGCGGTCGTCCACCTTCACCGTCCATCCCTGGCCGCGCAGCTCCTCCGCCACGGCCCGCGCCTCCGCCGTCGTCCGCTCCTGCTCCTCCGGCGTCTTGTAGATCGGCACAATCACCACATGGATCGGCGCCAGCTTCGGCGGCAGGATCAACCCGTTGTCGTCCGAATGCGTCATAATCAACGCGCCAATCAGCCGCGTGGAAACGCCCCAACTCGTCGCATGCACATACTCCAACTGCCCGTCCTTGTTCAGGAACTTCACATCCGCGCTCTTCGCGAAATTCTGCCCCAGATAGTGGCTCGTGCCCATCTGCAGCGCCTTGCCGTCCTGCATCATGCCCTCGATGCACTGCGTGTCCACCGCCCCCGCGAACCGCTCGCCCTCGGTCTTGTGGCCGCGCACCACCGGCACGCCCATCACGTTCTCCGCCACGTCGGCATAGACCGCCAGCATCTTCGAGACTTCCTCGCGCGCCTCGGCTTCCGTCGCATGCGCCGTGTGCCCCTCCTGCCACAGGAATTCCGCCGTGCGCAGGAACAGGCGCGTACGCATCTCCCAGCGCACCACGTTCGCCCACTGATTGATCAGCAGCGGCAGATCGCGATAGCTCTGGATCCAGTTGCGGTACTGCTCCCAGATGATCGTCTCGCTTGTCGGCCGCACCACCAGCGGCTCTTCCAGCTTCGATTCCGGATCCACCGCCACCTTGCCGTCGATCGATTTCAGCCGGTAGTGCGTCACCACCGCGCACTCCTTCGCGAAGCCCGCCGCGTGCTCC
>JAHDSS010000363.1 GCA_018432565.1 Kiritimatiellia bacterium | reverse complement strand
TCGTGGATTACCTCGGCGCCGCCGCCTATCCCCTGCGCGTCCCCGGCGACACCAATCCGCCCTCCGCCCTCTTCCGCCTGTATTCCGATCCACGCCGCGGCGATGCCGGCGTCCGCGTCCGCCGCGAAATCCTCTTCCAGCTCGATCTCTCCATGCGCAGCACCAACAATCTCGCCCGCGTCATGGTCATGGGATCCGACCCCCTGCGGGGGTTCAACGACACCGGCAGCGGCACCGCCACCGCCAGGGATTACCCCGGCGACAGCGCCTATCTCGACTGGGAGAATGCCGGCATCGAACTGGTGGACGACGGCACCCTCGGCGACCTGGTCCCGGGCGACCGCGTCTACTCCCGCCTATGGGCCCTCTCCACCAACGGACTCGATGCCGCCATCGAACCGGGTGATCCTTATTCCCTTGTCGGCGGAGATGATTTTACCGAACCGTACATCGGATACGGCTGGAAATCCCGCCGATCCCCCCGCAGCTTCATCTATAAATTCTTCGTCCTCACCACCGGCGGCAGCGACTACGACAGCCCCGAATACGATCTCAGCTACTATGTCGCCGACCCGGACGATACCGCCCGGATCGAACTCGCCCCCTGGGTCTGGGACAACGAGGACATCCCCCCGCCCCCGCCGTCCAACGCCCCCACTCTGCACGGCGTGACGATGGCGGGAACGACGGCTACCCTTCTTTTTGACAACCTGGCCACGGAAGCCGCCCATGGCATTCTGGTTTCCACCAATCTGGCCAGCGGCTTTGACAACTATGGCCACCGTGCCGTGATGGGCGATCCGATCGGCGATCGCCGGGCGTGGACCGGCATCGTGGCCCAGGCCTCTCCCGGAAAGGAATTTTATGCCGCCTATGCCGGCCCCGAGCCCGACGCCAAGCCGAATTATTGGATTCCGAATTATGTGCCCGCCACCGCCACGGTGGCCAGCTCCTATTTCTGCCAATACCAAACGGAGTTGCGAGGCGGGCGCGACCTGAACCTGGTGGGCTCGTTCACGGATTGGGGCACTTCACCAATCCCGATGACGTACCTGGGTAACGGACTGTGGACAGCCGAAGCCCCATTGCCGGCCGCCACCAGCGGCACCTACACTGATTACAAATTCCGAAACGGGGAAACCTGGTTGAGCGGGGATAACTTGTCCATCCTCCGCGGCGGCAATGCCACGTGGACCCCGGATGTGCCGGTGCCCGACGCCCCGCTGACGATTGAATTCGAAGCCTCTGGCACCTCCCTGTCAACGGCCACCAATGTCGAAATCCACCTCGGGTTCGATGGGTGGACCGATGTCACAGATCCAGCGATGACCAACGTCGCCGGCACAACCTGGGCCTACTCCTTCACCGTACCCACCAATTACTCCCGCGACGTGGACTTCGTGTTCCGCGGATATCTCGACGGCAGCACCAATCTGACATGGTTCAGCCATGGGAAAGATTGGATACTTTATATGAGCACATTGGTAAGCCCCTGAAAGAAAAGGTACCCCATGAAATCCAACTCCGCCTTCACCCTCATCGAACTCTTGGTCGTCATCGCCATCATCG
>JAHDSS010000458.1 GCA_018432565.1 Kiritimatiellia bacterium | reverse complement strand
TTTTTCGGGCAGGACGCCGCGATGGACCTGTGGCATGACTATTCGGGCTATCCCATTTTCCTGATCAGCATCGTGTTGATGCTGGCCCTGGACCGCCTCCTGAACATGGACTACCGAACGGCATGGACTCGAATTCAAAATCGATTTTTTACGCCCGAGTCTTCGTAATCGCGGCGCTGGGCGTTTCCGCCTGGGCTATGGTGTACAAGACCGGTGTGGACAACACCGACGAAGCGGGCATCGTCCTGCATCTGCCGGAGCGGGTGGGGGAGTGGACCGGTGTGGATCTGCTGTTTTGCCCCGAGCGGAGCTGCGGGGGGCAGTTTGTTTCGATGCAGCTGGAGGATCCGACCACGTGTCCGCGGTGCGGCGCGCGGCTGGGCAACATGAACTGGGCGGAGCGGTCCATGCTGCCGGCGGATACCGGCATGGCCCGCAAGTATTATGTCCGGCCGGGCCAGCGCGATCCGCTGCACGCCACCATCGTGCTGAGCGGCGACGACCGCTCGAGCATCCACCGTCCGCAGGTCTGCATGACGGCGGCGGGTCACGAGATCCAGAACGAGCGGATCATCCGGATCCCCATGCCGACGCGGGAGGAGCCGCTGGAGGTGATGGTGATGGACATGACCCGGTCCGTGACCCGCGAGGACGGGTCGCCGGCTGTCTATACCTCGTATTATGCCTACTGGTTTGTGGGGAAGGACCGCGAGACGGCGTCGCACCTTGCCCGGATGGCGTACATGGCCTATGACCGGATTGTCCACGGGGTGTCGCACCGCTGGGCCTACATTGCCCTGTCCGGCGGGCGTGATCCGCGCCACGAGGGGCATTTGCAGGTCATCGCGGACTTCGCCAGCCGCCTGCATCCCGCCTTGCTCAAACCCGAGTGATGTGGCATTCTCGCGCTCCATGAACAGCTCCCCCACTCGACAGCCCGTTACCCTGGTCACCGGCGGGGCCGGCTTTCTGGGCTCCCACCTGTGCGACCGCCTGCTGGCGGAAGGCCACCGCGTGACGGCCATGGACAATCTGATCACGGGGAGCCTGGACAACATCGCCCATTTGCGGTCGCGCACGGATTTTGAGTTCATCCATCACAACGTCACGACGCACATTGACTGGTCCGGAGACCTGGATTTCATTTTCCATTTCGCGTCGCCGGCCAGTCCGATTGACTATCTGGAGCTGCCGATCCAGACGCTGAAGGTCGGCGCGCTGGGCACGCACAACGCGCTGGGGCTGGCGAAGGCGAAGGGGGCGCGCCTGCTGCTGGCGTCCACCTCGGAAGTGTACGGCGATCCCCTGGTGCATCCGCAGGTGGAAACCTACTGGGGCAACGTGAATCCCATCGGGCCGCGGGGCGTCTATGACGAGGCCAAGCGGTTTGCCGAGGCCATCGTAATGGCCTATCACCGCTATCACGGCGTGGAGACGCGGATCGTCCGCATCTTCAACACCTACGGCCCGCGCATGCGCCCCAACGACGGCCGCATCGTGCCAGCGTTCTGCTGCCAGGCCCTCAAGGGCGAGCCGATGACGGTGTTCGGCGACGGCACGCAGACGCGCTCATTCTGCTATGTGTCCGACCTGATTGACGGCATTTTCCGCCTGATGATGAGCGGGGAGTCCGATCCGGTGAACATCGGCAACCCGCGAGAACTGTCCGTCATGGATTTCGCCCGCACGATCAAGGAGCTGACGAAGAGCGCTTCGCCCATTGTGCACCGGCCGCTGCCGGTGGACGATCCCAAGGTGCGCCAGCCCAACATCGGCCGGGCCCGCGCGCTGCTCGGCTGGGAGCCGCAGATGAAGCTGGAGGACGGCCTGCAGCGCACGATTGACTATTTCGCCACGCTCATCCAGAAGGGCGTTGTGTAACGAAAGGAACCGCCATGCATCTGCGCTACATCAACAAGCTCGGCATTCCCAAGGACATTGAACTGACGGGCGAACCGCTGTCCATCGGCCGCAGCCGCGAAGCGGACATCCCGCTGCTGGACGACAGGGTTTCACGCGTCCATTGCGGCATCCGGCTGTCGGAGGGCGAGTTCTATCTCAAGGATCTCAAGAGCCGCAACGGCACCTTCGTCAACGGCCAGCGGGTCGAGGACACGGTCAAGCTCAAGCCCGGCGACCGGATCCAAGTCGGATCCACGGTGTTTGTTCTGGATCCCGTGTCCACCAAGGAAGGCGATGCGAAGGCGTTCGGGTCCATGCAGGCGGAAATGGGCGACGGCAAGGGCTACAGCACCATCCTGAAAGAGATCGTCGAGGACATCGCCCCCCAGATCGGCGTGCCCAAACCCTCGGAGGCTCAGGCGGAAGCGGAGGGGGAAGCGGCGGAAAAATCCGCCGGGAAGCCCGCGTCCAAGGGGCGGCCGGCCATCAAGATTTCCATGAACGCCAAGCCCGCGGCTCCGGCCCAGCCGGACGGCGATGCGGCTCCGGCGGCCTCTGCCGCCGGCGGCAAGAAGAAGATCATCATCAAGCGCTAGCCGGGATTATTCCGGCGGGGTTGCGAGAAGATTCCAGCGGGCCAGGTAGCGGTTCCGGCGTCCGTCTTCGGCGACTTCCGCCAGGGTGTCGCGGAGGACATGTTGCAGCGCCAGGTCGTCGGCGCGCACGGCGAATCCCCGGAGAGCGCGGGTGAATTCCGGCAGGCGCAGCGGCATCAGCAGTTCTTCCCGTTGGGCGAGCACCGAGGCCTGGTGTTCATCCAGCAGGACGCCGTCCGCCTTTCCACCCATCAGCAAATCGCAGGCTTCCTCCGGGGAGGCCAGCGGCAGGACCCGGTCGCGGCCGGTCAGTTCCAGGGCCAGGGTTTCCAGCGGTCCGCCGGGGGGGGCGGCGAGGGTCATGCCGTTCAATTCCTCCGCCTGTTGGGGAACGGGACCGCCCGCCAGAATCATGGCGACCGGCGTGGCATCGTAATAGGGGTCGGAATACGCCACGCCGGGGGCCTCATCGGCGATGGCGGTCGCCACCATGTCCACCCGGCCCCGTTCCAGCGCCTCCCGCCAGGCGCCGGCTTCCAGGCGGACAACCTGGAGCGGGCGTCCGGTTTTTTCCGCCACGGCCAGGGCCATGTCCACATCGAGTCCGTTGATCACCCCGTCTTTTTCCGCTGCGAACGGCGGGTGGTCGGCGGGGGATCCCAGGACCAGGGGCCTGGGCCGGGACAGCGTCGCCCACAGCGCGGCGCCCGCCAGCACTCCGATCACCAGCCATACAGCAGCCTGCAGAATCTTCTTCATGGTTCTTTTCTCCGGTTCGGGGTGGATTCCGTTCAATCGGCCTGGAGCAGCCAACGGTCCATAAACCAGTCGTAGCGGCCGTCCGCCCGGACATCCTCCAGCGTGGCGTTGACGAGGCTCAGGAGGCGGGCGTTGCCCTTGCGGACGGCGACGCCGTAGAATTCGTCCGGAA
>JAHDSS010000586.1 GCA_018432565.1 Kiritimatiellia bacterium | reverse complement strand
TCTTCACCTCCCCCGCCTGTTGATGAACCGATCGTGCCGCCGTTCATGGGGCCGCAGATTTGGGATCCGCCGATGGAGGAAGTGAATCCGTGCCTGGAGCGCATGTCGCTGCTGGTGGGGCGGTGGGGCTACAAGAAGGGCAATCTCCCGGAGGCGGAATACCGCCAGATCCTGAAAGGCGAAGCGCAGGCGCATTATGAACGGCTGCTGCGCGAGAACATGGAAAAGCGCCTGTTTGTGCCCCGCGCGGCGGTGGCCTGGCTGGCCTGCCGGCCCGACGGCGACACCTTGCAGGTGGTTCCGCACGGGGGAGGGGAGCCCGTGCCGCTGTCGTTTCCCCGGCAGAAGATCCGCGAGCGGCTGTCCATTCCGGATTTTTTCGCCCCGGACGGGGACGTGGCGGGGTTTTTCACGGTGACGGTGGGGAATCCCGAGGCCTCGGCCGCGATGGCCCGGCTGCAGGACGAGGGGGCCTATCAGGAATATTTTCTATGGACGGGATTTGCAGCGGAATACGCCGATGCGGTGGCTGAATGGGCGCACCGCCGGATGCTGGAATTCCTGGGCGGGAAGCAAGGCGCTCGGTTCGGCCCGGGGTATCCCTCGTGTCCCGACATGACCCTGAGCCGGCGGATCTGCGACTGGACCGAGGCCTGGCGCATCGGCGTGGAGGTCACCGACTCCGACATGTTGTCGCCGGAAATGAGCACCAGCGCGCTGATCGCCCCGCGGCCGCGGGCCCGGGTATTCAACACCCTGGAATGACCGGGAGCGGACGGGGAGGAGGCGACGGAGACCCCATGGCGGCGAAGCGGGAAATGACGGTTGACGGAAACCGCGGTGTGCGCCTATACTTCCGAAAATTGTGCAGGCAGGCTTTTCGGCGATCCGGGAGGGTCCGCCGCGTTGAGGAGACAAGACAATGAATCATCGAATTCGATTCAATCGAGTGCTGGGGCTGGCGTTGCTTCTCACGCTGGGGGGGGCCGCGGTCTCTGCCTGGGCCCAGGGGGCGGCGCCGGGGAGTGACATCATCCGCCTTCGCAAAATGACGCCGGTGAAGGAAAAAACGCCGATCTACCAGACCTCGATGCGGACGCAGAGCGCGGCGCGGCAGACGGACTGGTGGCGCGCGGTGGTGGAATATGAAACCGCGCCGGACTGGATCGATGCGTTGGAGTTCACGTTCTACGCGTATCTGGAAGACCAGAGCGCCAAGAACGCGCCG
>JAHDSS010000031.1 GCA_018432565.1 Kiritimatiellia bacterium | reverse complement strand
GGGCTGCGGGGCCCCGCGCAGTAGAACAGCGCGCCGGCGAGGCCCACGGGAAACAGCCACGCCAGCCGCCAGCCGGTTTCGCTGGCCAGCCAGAGCCCCGCCAGCAGGCCGAGAAACGCGCACAGGGCGGCTCCGCGGAAAACCCGCGCGGGCGTCATTTCGCCGTGAACCAGCACCCCGCTGCCTTCCCCGCCGCCCAGGCGATCCGCCCCGGAGCGGTAATCGAAATAATCGTTCCACAGGTTGGCCGCCGTATGCACCAGCAGGCCCGCCGCCAGCGCCACGCCGAAGCGCAGCCCCGAAAACACGCCGGCGGCGGCCCGCGCATGCAGCCCGCCGATCGCCACCGGGACCAGGCTGGCCGAATAGGCATAGGGACGAACGGCCTTGATCCACAGCCGGACGGTGTTCATCACCAGTCCCCCGGAAACCGCGCGCCGTCTTCCGCCCGGATCACCGCCCGCTCGATGCGCCAGCCGTCCTCGCCCTTGCGCCAGGTCAGTTCGGCCGACCCCTCCCCTTCTTCGGCGCTTCCCGTCTCGGACACCAGCCGGTAGCGCGCCGTCACCCGCGTGACGATTTCTCCCCGGCGCGATGACCGTACCGCCGCCTTCGGCCCGTCCAGCTCAATCCGCGCCAGCAGGGAGCGGATCTGCGTGAAGAGCTGCACGATGTCGCGACGGCCCGTGGCGACGGGCCCGTCGTCGCCGTATTCCAGCACCGCCGCGTCGGCCAGCTGCCCGCCCAGACGGTGCGCCGACAGCCCCATCGCCACCGGCGATTCGGCTTCGGCCTTTTCCACCAGCTGCACCAGGCGCAGGGACGCGCGGCGCAGCCGGGCTTCGGCGCGGAAATACCCGTAGGCCCAGACCGCGCACACCAGGCCCAGGGCCAGCAGCATCACCCCCGGCAGCGCACGGCTGCCGCCGGGAATGCCGCGCCGGGTATCGGAGGCGGGCCGGAATTCGGTCATAATTCGCTGGTCTTTCATGGTCTGTCAGCATACAACATTGGGACAAAAGTGGAAACGGCGAAAGAACAACCATGACCTCACAACCCACCATGCCAGACTACATCGAATCCGCGCAGGCCATTCTGGAGGATATTCTCCGGCTGCTGGAATTCCAGGACGCCCGGCTGGAAGCCGCCGAGAAAGACGGCCAGATCGAGTTCCAGATCCTCACGGCCGACGCCGGCCGGCTGATCGGCCGCACGGCGCAGACGCTGGACGCCGTCCAGTTTCTGCTGAACCGCATGCTGTCGAGGAAATACGAGGACTCCCCCTATTGCGTGGTGGATACCGAACAGTACCGCGCGCGGCGGCGCGAAAAGCTGCTGGCCGATACCCAGGAGGCCCTCGAGCATGTGCGACGGACCGGCCAGTCCTGGCGCATGCCCCTGCTCAATGCCATGGACCGGCGCCTGGTCCATCAGGCCCTCAAGGACTGCCCGGACATCGAAACCTATTCCGAGGACGAGGAGCCGGACGGCCGCAAGCGCGTGGTGATCGCCCTGGTGGACATGGAACCGGCCCCCTCCGAGGAACCGCCGCCGGCCGACGAACCCGTCGCCGACGCCCCGCCGGCCTGAATCCCGCCGGCCGCGGACGGCACGAAGGCCGATGCGCCCCGCCGCGCATCCCGTCGGCTTCGCCATTGACATGCCCCCCCCGCCCCCCTCACAATGCGCGCGTTCATTGACCCTGTTTCCGCCGGTTGGCGGCAAACGTCCATCACATGAAAAGGATGACTATATGAAACAGATCCCGATTTGCCTTCTGCTCAGCCTGATTCTCGGCCTGACCGCCTGCAGCCGAACCGAACCGCCCGCCCCGGAAGAGGCCGTTCCGGCCGCCGAAGAGACCCTGGCCTCGCCCGAAACCCCGGCGGTGGCGGAAGCGCCGGCGCCGGTTGCCGAGGAACCGGCCGCGCCCGCCGAAGAGGCCGTTGAAGCCGCGCCCGCGGAACCCTCCAAGACCGTGGCCACCGTGGGCGACAACGCCATCACCGAAGCCCAGGTTCAGAAAATCCTGGACCTGTTCATGAAACGCTCGGCCGGCCGCCTCCCGCCCGACCAGCTCGCCGATTCCCTGCCCGCCATCCGCGAACGCATCGTGGAAGAACTGATCATGCGCCAGATCATGCTCGATGCCGTCGTCCAGGAAGGCATCAGCCTCTCCGACTCCGAATTCGCCGGCATCAAGGAAGAGCTGGCCTCCGAGCTGCCTCCCGACCTCACCATCGAGGACTACATGGAGGAGATCGGCATGACGGAAGCCGAGCTGCGCGAGCAGATGACGGTCCGCAAGATGGTCGTTTCCCGCGCCGAAGCGGTCGAAAAGCCCGGCGACGAGGAAATCCGGGCGTTTTACGACGAAAACCAGGAAGGCTTCGCCCAGGAGGAAACCGTCAGCGCATCCCATATCCTGATCAAGGTGGATCCCGCGGATGACGATGCCGCGAAGGCCGCCAAGCGCGAACGCCTTGCCGACCTGCGGCAGCAGCTGCTCGACGGCGGCGACTTCGCCGCGCTGGCCGAGGCCAATTCCGACTGCCCCAGCGGCAAGGCCGGCGGCGATCTGGGCTCTTTCGGCCGCGGCCAGATGGTCCCGGCGTTCGAAGATGCCGCCTTCTCCCAGCCCGTCGGCTCCGTCGGCGAAATCGTCGAAACCCAGTTCGGCTACCACCTGATCAAGGTGACGGAGAAAAACGAAGCGAAAACCCTGGCCTACGAGGAGGTGCGCGAACGCATCAGCGACATTCTCTACTCCCAGAAGCAGCAGGACGCCGTGGCGGCCTACGTGGAAGGCCTGCGCGAAGCCGCCGTGATCGAACGGTTTGACGAGCCGCCTTCCGAAGACACCCTCCTGCAGCTGGACAGCGAAGAGGCTCTCCCCGCTGTTGAGGCGGACGCCGCGGTCGAACCCGAGGCAGCTCCCGCCGAGGCCGAAGAAGCCCCTGCCGAAGAGACGGTCGAAGCCGCGGCGGAAGACACCGCCGAAGCGGCCGCGGAAGCGGTGGAAGACGCGGCGGTGAACCTCGAAGCCGCCGTGGAACCGGCGGAAGAAGCTGCGGAAGAAACAACGGACGTAGCCGTTGAGGCCGTCGAAGAAGCCGCTGACGCCGCGGTCGAAACCGCCGGGGACACCGCAGAGGCGGCTCCCGAGGCATCCGGCATCATCGAAGAAGCCGCGGCCGCGGCCGAAGCCGTGGCGGAAGACGCGGGCGAGGCCTTCCAGGAGGCCGCCGAAGCCGTGACCCCCGTCGTGGAAGAAGCCATTGCGGATGCCCAGGAAGTCGCGGAACAGGCCGGCGAAGGCATCCAGGAAGGCATCGAACAGATCGGCGAGCAACTCGCTCCGGCCGCGGAAGAAGCCGTCCCGGCCGAGACCGAGGCGATCCCGACCCCCTAGCGGTTCATTGCCCCCTCAAGGCCCGGCGCATGCCGGGCCTTTTTCATGCCCCGTCCTTCGAAAGACAGGACTCCAAGACCGGCTGTTCGATCCCGGCTCACCTGGAGGGTTCTCCCTACCTTTCCCATCGCCTATTCGTACCTTTCGCGCCTTTCGTAGTTTGGCTGTTCGACTGTTCGATCCAAAGCGGCGTGGCGCTGCGCTTCCCGCCGCACTCCATAACCGATCCCCCTCCGAATCCGTGCAATCCGCTCAATCTGTAGCCAGGCTGTTCCCGGCTGTTCGCCCCCTGCCTTCCCACTCTTCCCCATTCGTCCGGAGTCTCCAAGAGGTAGGGATTCGCTCTATTCGTAGTTGGCTGTCCCGGTTGCCCGCCTCGGCCGCCCGCATCCGGAGGGTGGTGTCCCCTATTCCATTTCGACCTTCAGTCCGTAGAAATAGGTTCCCAGACCGGTCGGGGCGGCGTTGGTGACGCTGTTGGTCGGGATGTCGGCGGTGATGCCACCGATGTGCTGGGTGTAGGGTCCCATGGCATTGGTCGCCCGCCAGATGGCGTACACCCGGCCCGACACGCTCGGCCAGCGGAAGATCAGGTTGGCCGTGGCGGTCTGGTTGGTGGCAAGCGGGTCGAACGCCAGCACCGACGTCCCCTGCCCCGGATGCGTACCGGCGACATATTCCGCCAGGTTGCTCATGCCGTCGTCGTCGTCGTCGGCATCCGGATCGCCGCTGGTGGCGCCGCCGAAATAGGTATTCTCGTAGTCATCAGGCATCCCGTCGCCGTCGCTGTCGGTCGCGCCGCTCAACTCGCCCTGGTGAATCAGCACGTCGTCCAGCCAGACCTGTCCGGCCCGGGTTGAACTGCACAGGAAATACAGGCCGAAATAGGAGGTGTCGGCATAGGTCGTGTCCGACGCCGTCCCGGCCGAGGTCATGCCGCTGAAGACGCCGGCGGTGCTGGTCTTCAGCTCCCACAGGCCCGCCGCCGTCCGGGTCACTTCCACGGCCACGGTCGTGAGGGCATCCCAATCCACGGCTGAGGCCAGGACGACCGAGTCCAACGCGCCGTCGGTCACGCGGCAGAGCTTCAGCAGGTCATCCAGCCCCGTGAGATTGATGCCCACGGCATAGCCGTCCACCGCGCTGCCCGTGAAATCGGCGTCGGACGCCGCCAGGAAG
>JAHDSS010000014.1 GCA_018432565.1 Kiritimatiellia bacterium | reverse complement strand
GCGGTGACAAGGCCAACGGCCGCGGCACCGCTTTGGCTGTTCCGATCCCATTCCGAATCCGTACCGACTCTCCAAGAGGTCGAGGCTCGGCGAAAAGATCGGCGGGGCTTGTGCCGCCACGGCGGCATTCACCACGCTTCCAGCGTGGTTCTTCGCGGCATTCTGCCGCCCCGACACGCTTCGTGGTCGGGGGGTTTCGGGTGGGGGCGCGCGCGTCTTTCTGCTCCTATAATGGGAGACCTTTTATTGTTTCCAATCGCGAAGGGCGTTTCGCTTAACCATCATTTCGGGGCGTGTGTCAAAATATGTTTCACTTGGACGATGGCAGCACGGGCAGGCCAAGCTCTTTCAGGAATTCATTGTGCTTGGCTGTTGCCTGCTGGACAGACTGATCGATTTCCACCAACTGGCGATGCGTTTCCGCCAGGTCGATTTCCGGTTCCGCTACGGCGGTGCTGATGTAGCGGGAAATGTTGAGGTTGTAGCCTTCTTTCTCAATCTCCGCCATGTCCACCCGTCGCGCGTAACGGTCGATCTTGTTCGGGCGCTGCTGGTAGGTCTCGACGATCTTGTCGATGTGCGCTTCGCTCAGGACATTCTGGCGCTTGCCCTTTTCAAATTGCTCGGCGGCGTTGATGAAGAGAACATCGTCGGGCTTCTTGCACTTCTTGAGGACGAGGATGCAGACCGGGATGCCCGTCGAATAGAAGAGGTTCGCGGGCAGCCCGATGACGGTGTCGATGTAGCCGTCCTTGAGCAGTTTCGTGCGGATGCGCTCCTCGACGCCACCACGAAAAAGCACGCCGTGCGGCAGGATAATGGCCATGACGCCCTGGTCCGCCAGATAGTGGAATCCGTGCAGGAGGAAGGCGAAGTCGGCGGCGGATTTCGGTGCCACACCGTGATTTTTGAACCGCACGTCGTCGCCCATGTCCTCCTTCGGGGTCCAACGGTAACTGAAGGGCGGATTGGCAACGACGGCGTCGAACTTGGGCATCTTGGCGGGATTGGTCTCGCGCAGGAAGTCCCAGTCATTGGTCAGCGTGTCGCCGTGGTAGATTTCAAACTCCGTATCCTTCACCCCATGCAGCAGCATATTCATGCGCGCCAAGTTGTAGGTGGTGATGTTCTTCTCCTGGCCGAAGATCTTGCCGATGCCGCGAGGCCCCATCTGCTTGCGAACATTGAGGAGGAGCGATCCCGAACCGCAGGCGAAGTCGAGGACGCTGCCGAGGTGCGGTACTTTGCCGGTCTTGGGCTCCTGGCTGTCGAGGGTCACGATGCGCGAAAGGATCGTCGAGATTTGCTGTGGGGTGTAGAACTCGCCTGCCTTTTTGCCCGAACCGGCAGCGAATTGGCCGATCAGGTACTCGTAGGCGTCACCGAGGGCGTCTATGTCAGTGGAGAACTCGGCGAGGCCTTTGGCGATCTCCTTGATGATGTCGCAGAGCTTGCTGTTCTTGTCAGCGTGCGTGCGGCCGAGCTTGTCGGAGCTGAGGTTGATCTCGGAAAAGAGGCCTTGGAAGGTGCTCTCGAAGGACTCGTTTTCGATGTACTTGAACCCTTCCCGCAGGGTATCGAGCAGGTCGCCGCTCTGGCTGCGCGCGAGATTGGCGATGTTGGCCCAGAGGTGGTTCGGCTTGATGACGTAGTGAACCTTGCGACGCATCTGCTTTTCGAAGTCCACCACGTCGGCGGGATTGTTGGCATACCACAGCGCCAGCGGCACGCGGGGATCGCCGGCCGGGAGGGCGG
>JAHDSS010000258.1 GCA_018432565.1 Kiritimatiellia bacterium | reverse complement strand
GCAGATCGCCGCCCTCGCCGAGGAGTTCGACGCCTTCGTCATCACCGACGAGGTCTACGAGCACATCGTGTACGCCCCGCACCGGCACGTCTATTTTTCATCGCTGCCCGGCATGTTCGAGCGCACGGTTTCGTGCAGCTCGCTCTCCAAGACCTATTCCATCACCGGCTGGCGCCTCGGCTATGTCATCGCCCCCCCGGCCTTCATTGACGGCGCGCGCAAGGTGCACGACTTCCTGACCGTCGGCGCCGCCGCGCCGCTCCAGGAAGCCGCCATCGCCGGCCTCGACATGCCGGACGCCTATTACGACGAACTGGCGCAGCTCTACGCCCGCAAGCGCGAGCTGTTCCTCGGCGGCCTGCGCGACGCCGGGCTCCCCTTCACCGCCCCCCAGGGCGCCTACTACGTCATGGTGGACATTTCCGGGTTCGGCGCGACCGACGACACCGCCTTCTGCGAATGGCTGGCCCGCGACATCGGCGTGGCCGCCGTTCCCGGCTCCAGCTTCTTCCGCGAACCCGTCCGGCACCTGATCCGCTTCCATTTCGCCAAGCAGGAAAGCACCCTGCGCGACGCCATCGCCCGCCTCGCCCGCCTGCCCGAAAAAGCCGCCCGCCAGTAGCGGACCTTATTCACCCACGGGACAAGCCCGCGGGGGTCTCAACCCGATCGGGGCCCCCATGCCCTTGCGGCATGGGTGAAGAAGGCCGCCCCTCACCGCTCGCGGAACAGCACCTGGATCCGCACGTTGGTGTAGGCCGCCAGGAACTGGCACATCACGTGCCGGCAGCTCGCGCAGGGGTACAGGTCGGTGTAGAGCCGGATGTCCCCGGCCGCCGCGGGATCCCCCAGGCGTTTGGCGATGTCTTCGATGATCTTGCGCTCGGTGTCGGCATTCCGGAAAAAGCAGTTGGTCCCGTTCACCTCGTCGTTGTGGTTCACGCACAGCACCTCGTAACGCCCTGTCTTGGGGCGAAGCGAAATCCCGGAAAGGTCCCCGGCCGCCTTGGCGGACACCTTGCCCAGCCGCTGGATGCCGCTGTGCGCGAAGTATTCCGTCTTGTCGAGCCCCTCGATCCGGGCCGCGGCCCAGGCGAAGTTGCCCCGCCGCCGGTACTTCTCGGGAAGGCGCGCGCGAAGCTCTTCGATCCGCCGCTGATCGGCCGCATCGCGGTCCGGGTCGATCTGCCGGATGGCCAGCGGCCGGCCGGCGGTCCCGGCGGCAAGGCCGGACGGCGGCGGCGCGCGCACGCAGGAAACCAGGACCGCGGCCGCCGCCCAGACGGCAAGCCCCGCGACGCCGGCAACCCGCCGACGCCTCCCCCGCCCCGTTTTCATCCGCCCCTTCACAGCTTCAGCACCACGGCGGTCATGTCGTCCTGCAGATGCTCCGGCTGGGCAAAGCGGCGGGCTTCGTCCATCAGGGTCTGGATGATCTCCGCCGAACTCCGGCTGCGTTCGCGCTGGACGATCTGCAGCACGCGCTCCTCGCTGAACTCTTCTCCCGCCTGATTGCGCGCCTCGGGAATCCCGTCGGAAATCAGCAGCAGCAGATCGCCCTTCTCCAGCGTGAGCTGGGCGGCCTCCAGCGGCGTCTCTTCGCGGTCGATGCCCAGCGCGGCCGTCCCCGGCATCATCTCCGCCTTGACCGTTCCGTCCGGCGCCAGCACGTACCCCGGCGGATGCCCCGCATTGATGTAGGTCCACAGCCCGGTCTCCGGATCGAGCTTGGCGAAAAACAGCGTGATGAAATGGTCGAGGCCGAGGTCTTCGATCATCAGGGTGCGCACCCGCGCCAGGATGTCCTCGAAGCGCTGGTCCGACACGGCCAGCGCCCGCAGGTAGGCGCGGGCGTCGGCCATCAGCAGGGCCGGCCCCACCCCGTGGCCGGTCACGTCGCCCACCACCACGAACAGCTCGCCCGACCGCGTGGAAATGAAGTCGAAGTAGTCGCCGCCCGTGGCGGCCGCCGGCAGCGACGCGCCGGCGATGTCGAACTCCGGCAGGGTGGGCGGG